>DJXC01000115.1 GCA_002449575.1 Ruminococcus sp. UBA7014 | reverse complement strand
CGGCGTTTTGCCTTGAGCTGTTCGACTACCAGTGCAGACAGGATTTCATACACCTGCTGGTCGGATGCTTCTTCAGGAGAGATGTTGAATTTTGTTATTAGTCTCTCACTGAATGTTTTTCTGAAGTTCTTCACTTCAAGAGAATCATTTACTGCCATAATCTTGTTTGGCTCTGCCAGATGCAGAGCGTCTCCTTTCACAATAATAATTTAGAAATTAAAAATAAGACTGCATTATTCAAGCAATCAAATCTCTTAATAATAGTATACCTTATTTTGTCTTTTGTTGCAATTGACGTTTTCGACAAAGATTATGTGCGTAAACAATACACTTTGTACAGACAGGAGATTTTTCAATGTCTTAAAAGTGATTTTTTCATCAAATTATACTAATTGTTATGAATTTTTTGTGCAGTTTTATCATACAGTACGAGAATATTCATCTTCCTGCCTTGTTCGCAGGAGTGTTTCGTGGAGTTCCGGATATTTTTTCTGCATCCGGACGGGCTTGTTTTCCGGAGTCATGAAGCACAGGGAAGTTGTTCCTGTACAGCAGATTTCATTCGTTTCTGCATTGCAGATTTCATAATAAAATGTGTAACGGAATCCGTTGTACTGTGTCAGCCAGATTTTAACCTGAATGCTGTCATGCAGACGAATCATTTTCTGATATTTCACTTCGACAGTCAGCACCGGGCAGACAACGCCGGAATCTGTGTCACGAATCAGTGCGCCGATTCCTAACTTGTCCATATAGGCGAGCCGTGCTTCTTCAAACCAGCGGACATGATTGGAATGATGGATAATGCCCATCTGGTCAGTTTCATAATACTGAGGGATTTTCTGATAAATAAACATAAATTCAGTTCTCACTTTCTTCCGGAGTTTTTTTCTTCTTGAAAATAACAAATTTACTAAAGAAATAATTTGCCAGTGTGACAACAACCTGTGCTGTGAATTTGAATACCCAGTACATAAGCTGATTTGTGATTGTTTCGCCGTCTGTAGAATAGAAATTTGCACCAATATTCATAATGACAAGTTCGGCAAAGAATGAGGCGATTCTGGCAGAAATAAATGTCCAGAGTTCAAACCAGAGCTGTTTTCCGGATTCAGTGACACTTTTGAACACATATTTCTTGTTGACATAAAATGCAAAAATCACTGCAATCAGCCATGCAATAGAAGTTGCAAGTGTTGCCTTGACGTTGATTTCGTCAAATTTTCCGCCGAATGTCAGAAAAGTAAGGCTGACAGGGTCAAGCAGTTTCTGACTGACAAACTGGATAAACAGATTCACCAGTGTGGTGAGTACGCCATAATAAACATAGACAATTAATTCTTCAAACTTGTCATAGAGCTTTTTCAGCGGCTTCGGGAGAAGTTTCACAAAAAACTGTAGAATTTTATCGAACATAAAAAGATTCCTTTCGTGCAGACAGACCGATAAGCCTGTCAGATTTTTTCAGAAATCCGGCAGGCTTATGCAGTTATGATTCTTACATTAATTCACAAATCAGGGAGGAGAATTCAGCCGGATTTTCAATCGGCATATTTTCCATCAGCAGAGCCTGATTATAAAGCAGTTTTGCATATTTTTCAATTGTTTCGCTGTTGTCAAGTGCGGTCAGCTTCTGGAATACCGGGTGTTCCGGATTCAGTTCCAGTACAAGTTTTGCCTGTACTTTGCTGTCAGTCGGCATAGCATTGAGTGTCTTTTCCATTTCGAGGGTTAAATCGCCTTCACTGGTCAGGCATACCGGATAGGATTTCAGACGGCTGGAAACTGCAACTTTCTGTACTTTGCCTTCCAGAGCCTTCTGCATTGTCTCGAACAGATTCTTGTTTTCTTCATTCTTTTCATCAAGTGCCTTCTTTTCCTCTTCGGTATTCAGGTCTAAGTCAGCAGCCGTGACGGACTTGAAATTCTTGTCCTTGAATGTCATCATATTCTTGACAGCAAATTCATCTACCGGAATTGTGAAATACAGAATTTCATATCCCTTTGCAAGAACAGCTTCTGTCTGGGGGAGTGCCTTAATCTGTGCAATGGAACTGCCGGAAGCATAGTAAATATCTTTCTGGTCTTCTGGCATTTTTTCAACATATTCAGCAAGCGTGATAAGCTTGTCCTCTCTGGAAGAATAGAACAATAACAAATCGCTGAGTTCGTCCTTGTGCATACCATAGTCGCTGCAAATGCCGTATTTAATCTGTGTGCCGAAGGCATCAAAGAACTTTTCGTATGTTTCACGGTCATTTTTCAGCATACGGATTAATTCGCTGTGAATGGTCTTTTCAATGCTTTTGGCGATTAATTTCAACTGACGGTCATGCTGGAGCATTTCACGGGAAATATTCAGGGATAAGTCTTCGGAATCGACAAGACCTTTGACAAAGCTGTAATAATCCGGAAGCAAATCAGCACATTTTTCCATAATCAGTACACCGTTGGTATATAACTGCAAACCCTTTTCATATTCCCGTGTATAGTAGTTAAACGGTGCTTTTGACGGAATATATAATAATGCATCATAGCTGACTGTGCCTTCGTTGTGTACATGCTTGTGAGACATTGGCGGCATGTAGTCATTAAATTTTTCCTGATAGAAATTATTATAATCATCATCAGTCAGTTCATTCTGGTTCTTTCTCCACAGAGGCACTTGACTGTTGAGTGTTTCGAGTGTTACTTCCAAGTCATATTCATCTGTAGAGCCTTCTTTCAGCTTTTTGTGAGAAACTTCCATCTGAATCGGGAAGCGGACATAATCAGAATATTTTTTAACAAGATACTGAATTCTGTAATCTTCCAAGAATTCAGAATAATTTTCTTCGTCAGCATCGTCCATCAGTTCCAGAACAATTTTTGTGCCGTATTTTGTCAGGTCACTGAAATCGCCGGTTTCCTGAATGGTGTAGCCGTCCACGCCTTCGGACTGCCATACATGTGCCTGTTCTGTTCCGAATGCTCTGGAAAATACAGAAACTCTCTTTGCTACCATAAACGCCGAATAAAAGCCAACACCGAACTGACCGATAATCTGCTGGTCATCACCAAGCTTGTTGTCAGTTTTGAACTGGAGAGAACCGCTGTTTGCAATTGTACCAAGATTTTTTTCCAGTTCTTCTTCGGTCATGCCAATGCCATTATCAGTAATAGTAATGGTTCTCTGGGTTTTATTCAGTTCTAACCGGATAAAGAAATCTTCTTTATTCAGTCCGACAGAATCATCTGTCAGCGAACGAAAATAAAGTTTGTCAATTGCATCGCTGGCATTGGAGATTAATTCACGAAGGAAAATTTCCTTATGTGTATAGATAGAATGAATCATCATATCAAGCAGTTTTTTGGATTCTGCCTGAAAAGCCTTTGTTTCCATGAAGCACATCTTCTTTCTTTCAGTTTTGAAAATTAAAATTAGCACTCTTTTTCTTTGAGTGCTAATTTTAGTATAGCATATTTTCAGAAAAAATCAATAGAATTCACGAAAAATTCACAGAATATTCATAATTTTATCATAAAAGAAAATCTCTGCACGGAAGCAGAGTTTTTTCTTTTTCAAGCACCCTAGGATGATTCATATAAAACTTTTTGTGTTCAAGAGCCGTGTGGCGTGCAGGATGCATCTCTATTCAGACTTCTTGTTCCATTTCGATTCGAAGTTTCAACCGCCGTGTGGCGTGCAGGATGCATCGATGACAGAACAGGGCTTGCAGAACTTGCAGAAGATGTTTCAACCGCCGTGTGGCGTGCAGGATGCATCCTGGGCTGCATGTAATAGTGACTGCGCAAAAATACAGTTTCAACCGCCGTGTGGCGTGCAGGATGCATCCTGAAAAATATGCCAGAACATCAGCTAGAAAATCCATTTGTTTCAACCGCCGTGTGGCGTGCAGGATGCATCGCTGAGGAAGCACG
>DJXC01000219.1 GCA_002449575.1 Ruminococcus sp. UBA7014 | reverse complement strand
CGCCATGTCCGGCATCGAGAATAATAATCTGTCCGTCACTTGCCGCAGAGCTGACTTGTGCTGTTTTCTGTTCCATATGACGAACGGTATACCATGACCCGGCAATTGCTAAAGCAACCGCAGCGGCAACAGCACCAATTTTCAGTAGATATTCTTTCTGCATTATATCACCTTCCGGAAGTTAAAATTTTCTGTTCCAATATATGCCTGTCTTAATCCGGATATGCTGCTTTTTTAACAAAATCAGGCTGATGAGCAATATTATCATTCCAGTCAGTATGCTTAGTATGGGAAGAAGCTTTTGTATAGCTATATTCCGGATAACATCGATTTTCATCAAGGCAGGTACACATTTTATTAATTTTACAGGATGATTGCTGTAATAGTGAATGGCATCCACTGCCCCACTGGTATTATAGGCAAAGTCTTCTTTCAGGAAAATATGCAAAACATCAGTAATTACCTGATTATTCAGAAGCGGTACTAGTGCGCCAAAATCTGCTAAATCGGATAATTCAAGATTTTCTGGCTCAACTAGTTTCTGAAAGTCTTTCTGCTGTCCTTCTGTTGTAGAGGGGATAGTGCCATCAAGCTGTCCCCGGATACTTTCTGTCCGGTAATGGCAGTAATTCTGCATGGCTTCTGCGCCTTTCTCAAATTGGTCTGTAGTATAGAATGTCAGACCTTGCTCTACATAAGAACGGATATTGTTATAAGTTTGTGTAAAAAGCTGGTCATATCTGCCGTTTTCAAAGCAGCTTGTCAGAAGTTCATTAAATATTTCATGATAGGCTTTTAGTGTATTTTCATCAGAAAGCAATGCATTCAGCAGCGGTCTGTCTTCCATGTTAAGACTATAAACAGGTGTATCAATTGGATAATTAATCATGCTTTTGTTGATATTCATGGCATTGCCTGTAGCAGGAACAGCATCAAAACCGCTGTTTTCGCCCAAAACACTCAAAACTGCTGATTCATAATTGAAAGAACCAAATGCAAGATTATAATCCCATGGAATCATAGATAAAATGCCGTCTTTTTCATGCAGATAAAAATTGTGTACAAACAGACTGGTATAGCCATCATAGTTATTTACAAAATTATGCACTGCAAAATATCTTAAAAGAGAATCAGTATCCAGTACTGACAGCGGATTTTCAGAATGATTCAGTGTTTCAATTGATTGCAGCAGACGGGTTTTATCTTCATCTTTAAGCCGGAATACACTGGAATTCCATAAATCCTGATAATCATCTGCATCATTGCTGATATATTTCAAAGCGGCTGCGGCAGTCTGTTCAGGTGTGAATACAGAGCGGAGCATTGTTCCCAGAATATCTGCCCTGTCACCGGAAGAAGCATTGGCATAGTAAACCCCTGTCATAATTTGTTCATTGACCCATAAAGAAGAACCTTCGCTGTAATCAAGCATGGCACTGGTGTTGAGTGTATCCATGGAAAAACTGTCCGGTTTGTAAATCTGACCGTAATCCTCACCATAATTCCGGAAGCAGAAAGAATCTTCCACAGCTTCTACTGCCAGATACAGACCAAAATCCTGATTATTCAGCTGCAAGACCGTATAGCTTGACAGCGGTGCAGCAACACCCATATCATTCATAAGATGATATGCAAAAAAATCTTTCATGCAGCTAGGGTCTTGTCCTAAATTATTCAGGGATAGTTTATCAAGTCCATAGTAAGTAACAGATGGGTCATTATGGTCAAATTCAATCTTAAAGCTGAAATGTGTGCTTCCCTGATTCTTGATAGAAGTAAGGGAAGAATTGCCTTTTGGACGAATTGCAATATTCTGAATCAGTTCGCCGTCAATTTCGGCATCACAGGTTACATATTTTTCTTCCAGAGCATGAACTGTCATATCATTCCAGTTTTTTTCACTGATGATTAAATTGACAGTATGAATCCGGCTGCTGTCAAAAAAAGTAGTTTTATTAGCATAATCTGCGGAAACTGTAGATTGAACAGCATTTTTTGTGACTTCAGCAGCATTTGTTCTTTGGTGCTGCATAATTTGAAACGGTATCAGCAGGGAAGATACTGCCAGTAATACGCCGATAAAACCTGCGGTTTGTCTGGTTTGGTTCTTTGTCATTATCAATAACCTCCTGTAAGTTAGTATGCTTTTATTTTACAGCAGGCTTTTTTGAAAATTGTTTCTGAAATATTTGAGAAATGTTAAAATGTGCATTTTTCTGTCATTTAGTTCCTCCTGATGAAAAACTATTGACACAAAATAAGCGAAATGATATAATAAATATGAAAAGAAACAGTGCAAGGCACATCAAAAAGAATATCATAAATCAGGAGAAATAATTATGAATTTTTTACAAGAAGAATCCTATCAGAAAGCTGTTGACCATATTTTAATTTCAGAACAGGAAATTCAGGAAGCTGTCCGCAAAGCGGGTATACAAATTGACAGGGAATATCAGGGAAAGCCGCTGCTGCTGGTCAGTATTTTAAAAGGAGCATTTATTTTTCTTGCAGACCTTGCAAGAGCAATTTCCATACCATGTGAAATTGGATTTATGCAGGCACAAAGTTATTTTGAAAATACAGAATCTTCCGGAACTGTTGAAATTATACTGGATTTGACACAGAATATCAGTCAATACCATGTGATAATTGTCGAAGATATTATTGATACAGGCAGGACTCTCAGCCTTGTGGCGGAACAACTCCGTAAACGGAATCCGCTTTCCTTAAAAATTCTGACACTGCTGGACAAGCCGGAACGCCGTGAAGTGAATTTGAAAGCGGATATTTCCTTGTTTACTATTCCGGATGAATTTGTTATCGGGTACGGACTGGATTTTGCAGAATATTACAGAAATCTGCCATATATCGGCATATATCAGCCGGAACAGAAATAATATTTTGAGATTTTTCAGAAAGTCCGTCTGACAGCAGTTTCCCAGCCGCAGAGCAGTTTTTCTCTTTGTTCCGGAGACATAGCCGGCGTGAACTGTCTGGAACTTTGAGAAAGAAAATGCAATTCTTCCGGACTGTTCCAGAAACCACAATGCAGTCCGGCAAGAAATGCTGCTCCTTGTGCAGTAGATTCTGTATTTTCCGGGCGGATAAGTCTTCTGTTAAGAATATCTGCCTGAAACTGCATCAGAAAGTCATTCTGTGCTGCACCACCGTCAGTTTTGATTTCGCCAAGATTCCCGGTATCTTTTTCCATAGCTTTGATAACATCAGCAGTTTGATAGGCAACAGCTTCGAGAGCCGCCCGGATAATATGTGCTTTTCCAGTGCCTCTTGTCAGTCCGCAGAGCAAACCTCTTGCCTCGCTATTCCAGTAGGGCGTTCCCAGTCCGACAAATGCCGGAACAAAATAAACTCCGCCATTGTCAGGAATGCTTTGTGCAATAGCAGCCGTTTCTTCTGCTGCCTGAATCAGTCCGAGTTCATCTCTGAGCCATTTGATGACTGCACCAGATACAAATACAGAGCCTTCCAGTGCATA
>DJXC01000230.1 GCA_002449575.1 Ruminococcus sp. UBA7014 | reverse complement strand
AGGTCAATCGCCTTATCCGGCAGGAATCTGCTTGTAATATATCTTTCAGAGAGGACTGCACAGAGTTTCAGCATCGCATCGGAAATTCTGACTCTGTGATATTTCTCATAATATTCCCGGATACCCAGAAGTACGTCAGCAGTTTCCTCAACTGTAGGTTCTGTGACAGTAACGGGCTGGAATCGGCGTTCCAGTGCGCTGTCCTTTTCGATATATTTCCGGTATTCTTTGAAAGTTGTTGCTCCGATGACCTGAATCTCTCCTCTGGAGAGGGCAGGTTTCAGGATATTGGCGGCATTCATAGAGCCTTCGGAATCGCCTGCACCAACGAGATTATGCACTTCGTCAATAAACAGAATGACATTGCCTGCCTTGACCACATCACCGATTAAACCCTTGACACGGCTTTCAAACTGTCCACGGAACTGTGTACCGGCAACAAGAGCGGTTAAATCCAGAAGATAAATTTTTTTATCCAGCAGATGGAACGGAGCTTCCTTGGCAGCAATTCTCTGGGCGAGTCCTTCTGCAATAGCAGTTTTGCCGACACCGGGTTCACCAATCAGGCAGGGATTATTTTTTGTTCTTCTGGAGAGAATCTGCATAGCACGGGAAATTTCTCTGTCTCTGCCGATAATTCTGTCCAGCTCGTTATTTTCTGCACGTTTGCTGAGATTGGTGCAGTAATTGCTGAGGAATTTATATTCTTTTTCCTTCTCCGGCTTATTTCTTTTCTGATTTCTTTCGGATTTGCGTTTTTCACGGCTTTCACGGAAATCGCCGTCAGCCGAAGCAGAGGACTTTCCCGGAGCTGACATACCGGGCATTCCGCCGAACAGATGCCGAAGAAAATTCGGCATAGCATCAATTGTTCCGCTGACAGGTTCGTCCGGACCGACGGCATCTGCAAACTGATTCAGTTCGTCTTCCATCGTATCCGGAATATCATCCTGCATCATTTCCATCATACGGTCAGAAAATTCTTCCAGGTCGTCTTCATTGATATAATGGCTTTTCAGATAATCCGAAACCTGTGGAATATTCAAATCTCTGGCGCATACCAGACAATAGCCTTCGTTTTTGCTTTCCTCTCCCCGGAGGGCGGAAATAAAGACAACGGCGGGTCTTTTTTTACACTTGCTGCATAAAACCATATCTTTCTCTTCCTTTCCTGCGTGAAAAAATATTTTTCGCCTTTTCTATTTAGTATAGCATATATTTTGAAACTTGTCAACTTTTATATTCTGATATTTTTTAATTACTGGTAACACGCTGAATTCTGTCATAGCCCAGCAGATAAAAGTATTTTCCGTTTTTTCTGATTTTCTCATAAGCATCTTCGATTTCAAGCGAAGACAGTTCTGTTCCGCTGAAAGAATAACTCCGGATTCTGCCAGTATCCAGCAGATATGCTGTACCATCCTGAATGCTGACGGTTTTACAGATATTATCAAACGTAACGGAAGAAGGTGCAAGATTTTCATCTGAAAACAGCATCAGGACAGACTGCCGGCGTTCTTCGTTTTTGAGCAGTACTGCGCCGAATCCTTCTGAAAAATCATAATCCAGCAGAATGCCGTTATAATCATAGGCACTGACAAGCGTACCGGTATTATTATAATATGCGGCTTTGGTATCACCAATGACAAACACGCCACCATTTTTCATGGCATAGATATGCATACAGAGTGTTGGCAGAGGGTCTGTTATCCACTGCACATCGCTTTCATCGAAGTGGACAGACTGTATCACTGTCACGAGTTCGCCGTTTTCTGCGCTGATGGTAGAAAACAGGCAGCCGTTGTCTGTTAAGCTGACATCTGTCAGGCGTTCCACACAGTCACGATGATAGACAGATTTTCCATTTGCATCGAATACACTCAGCCGGCAGGCATATGCTTCAGACTCGGTCACAACTGCTGCATAGCCATTATCACTTAGCACAGCGAACAGAATGGGGCGTTCGGTCTGATTTTCATAGAGCATTTTTTTCTGGCTGTCCACCCGGAAATGTGTTCCGTTGAAAGAATAGGTCAGCACTTTATTCTGATTTGTACACATAATAGCATTACTATAGGCATGTTGCCTGCTGTCTAGCAGTTTGCCGTCCATATCATAAATATACAGATACTTATCACATAATACAAACAGATTATGATTTATGATTTCAGCGTAATAATCCACACCACCAGAAACAGTCAGCAGAAATTCGCCATCGGTTTCGGCACTGAGATTGGAATATTGTGTGCCGATTTTTTCCAGACCGGAGAAAATTTTATCTCTTTTGGAATAAATGCCGAATGCCACAAGAATGGCAGCAATCACGATAAGTCCGCCAATCATTTGTTTCCGGCGTTTTCGCCGCAGACGTGCCTGAAGCACATCATCAAAATTTGCCATATTTCCTCCCCTGAAATTTTTAAAACTTAATAAAACACATGATTCAGATACAGACCGCAGGCAGGGGCAGTACGTCCGGCACGTCTGCGGTTTCCGGCGAGCAGAATTTCGTCAAGTTCCTGAATGGAAATTCTGCCTTCGTTGACATCCAGCAGCGTACCGACCATGATTCTGACCATATGATACAGAAAGCCGTCTCCCCGGACATAACATCTGATTTTATCGTCTTCGGCTTTCAGAGAAAAGCTGTGTACTGTCCGGACGGTATTAATATTTTCGGCACAGCCGGATGCACAGAAAGATTTAAAATTTTTTGTGCCGACAAAATGCTGTGCTGCTTCCTGCACCAGTTCCAGATGGAACGGACGGCGGTAATGACAAGCCAAATCAATTGTAAACGGGTCTTTACTTTCACTGTGATGAATCAGATACAGGTATTCTTTTCCCTGACAACTGAATCTGGCATGAAAATCCGGCACAGCATCTTCACAAGACAGAATGGAAATATCTTTTGGCAGTTCGCCATTGACACCACGGACAAAGCCTTTGTTTGCAATCTGACTGTGTGTTTTTACTGAAAAGCAGAACTGTTTTGCATGAACTCCAGTATCTGTCCGGGAACAGCCGTGAATAGTGACAGGTTCATTCAGCACTTTAGAAACGCATTTTTCCACAACTTCCTGTACTGTGATTCCATTATTCTGTATCTGAAATCCGTGATAAGCTGTTCCACGGTAAGCCATCATGACTTTTAAATTTCTGAGATTCTGTTCATTCATGAGAGTCATCATCTTTCTGTGTGATATGATTTTTATCGAAATAGGCATCAATAAAGTTCAAAATTTCCTGGTCTTTCTGTTTGATTCTTTCGCTTTCGGTGACGGGTGTTTCTTCTGGCTGCGAAAGCGGTTCTGTTTCAGTAAACACAGTATTTTGTGTTTCACTGGAAATTTCAGTAGTTTCAGGTTCTGTTTCCGGTTCTGTTTCTGGAATTTCCTGTTCTGGTTGGGAATCAGTTTCCGGTTCTGGTTCTTTTTCAGATTCAGATTCTTCTGCCTTTTCTTCCTGACGAGGATGATTTCTTTCATAGAGATACAGCACAATCAGCACTGCTATGCTCATAATACTAATCATCAGTCCCGGAACAAAGCCTTTCGGACTGTATGTCAGTGTGATATTATGTGTGCCGGCAGTCAGCTTTACACCGGACATTGCACCGAACATTGTCAGCAGTTCTGCTTTCTTCCCGTCCACCTGTACGCTCCAGCCGTCTTCATACGGAACAGAAAGATATAATACTCCGTCTTTTTCGGCGTTGACCGTACCAGAAAGTTTTGTATCTGCAAATGCAGTCAGTTTCATGCCGCCGTTCTGAATGACTTCATAACCTTTTTGCAGGACTTCTTCATTCAGCTGATAGAAATAAATATTCACATCGCCATTTTTGGCATCTTCTTTCATGGTACAGGTAAGATTAATCAATGTACCCTCATCAAAATAGCCCAGCGGTGTAATATAGGGCTGACGGCTGATATTATATTTATGAATCAGGTCGCCGTTATTTTCCCGGACTTCCATCTGGTCAG
>DJXC01000241.1 GCA_002449575.1 Ruminococcus sp. UBA7014 | reverse complement strand
TGTCAAGAGGGTGGACGCAATTCATTCCCCGCCTAAGAGGCGGGAGTTTTCTTGCTAATCTTTGATAAAAAGCTTTTTATCATAATCTATGAATTTTTTCTTACTTTTTCAGGGAATCGCTTGACAAATTCGGGATAGTATTGTATCATTAATAAGGTAAACTATGAAAGGAAGTCTTTTTATTTATGAAATGTAAAACATTGTTTGTCAGCGTTCTGGCAGGTGTAATGCTGTGTTCTGCCGGAATATCTGTAAATGCAGCTTCGTCAGCAGATATGGAAATCAGTCAGAACGGCATTGACTTTATCTGCGGCTGTGAAGGATTCAGCGCAAAATGTTACTGGGATTCTTCTCAGTCCTCTATCGGCTACGGCACAAAATGCCGTCATTCTTCTGTACAGCCACATAAAACCGGTCTGCACTCCATCACCAGAGAACAGGCGATGGAAGATATGCATTCCGAAATTAATACAAATTATATCAAGAAAGTCCGCAATCAAACCCAGGGTCTTGACCTGAATCAAAATCAGTTCGATGCGCTTATCAGTCTCGCATATAACTGCGGCGGCGGTCTGAACAGAATCTATAATGCACCTCTGACAAAATATCTCCGTGGTGAACTTTCCGCCTCGGAAGCTCGTTCCCAATACAGCAATTATATTGTCTATTCCGGCGGAAAATATCTCAAGGGTCTGTATAACAGACGTGTCAAGGAAGCAAATCTTTTCTTTACTGAACCTACTCTCCAGAAACCGGCAAATGCGGTTCTCTCTCTTGCCGGAGACAGAACCGTTTTTGATGTGTCAGAAAATCTTGAATTCCAGTTTCATGCCGATGATGCAGAAGCTTACTATCTGAATATTGAGCTTGTCGGAAAAAGCATTGATACCCTTAAAATTGAAAACAGCGAAACTTATGAAAAAACTTTTGACCAGCCCGGTCATTACAGAATTTATGCTTCTGCGTATAATACTTACGGCACAGCAGAAAGTGAGGCGGTTGAATTTGATGTTGTTCTTCCGGAAGAAGCTCCTCACTGGTGCGAAGTTTCTACACAGAATGACAGAACAATTTTCCATACTGATGAAAAAATTCAGTTTACAATGTCCTCAGATAATGCTTCTTATTTTGTTCTGCATATTATGAGAGATACTGCATGGCTCGGAGATGTTCCTGTGACAAAGAAAAATGATGTATATTCCTGTCCGACCAGTTTTGGAACTCCCGGAACTTATACTTTCTATGCTTCTGCATATTACGGCGATTACTCCGCAGACAGTCAGAAAATTACTGTTCAGATTACAGATTCTTCTCTTCCCGGAGACCTCAATTTCGACCAGTCTGTCGATACTGCTGACCTTATTCTGATGCAAAATTATCTGCAACAGAAAAATTCTCTTACAAAAGCACAGTCTGCCGCAGCAGATATGAATCAGGACAATATCTGCAATATCTATGATTTTATCGCACTTAAGCAAAAATTATTATCTGAATAATTTTCAGTAAAAAAATTCCTGCAAGATTTTAATTTTGCAGGAATTTTTATTTTTATGCATTCGGAATGACATTAAACATATCAGACAACACAGAAAGTATGGTTCTTGCATTTGCAATACCGTTGATAATACTGTTCACCTGATGCGAATCTGACAAACCTGTCTTACACCAGAAAGCAAAATGTTCACAGTTGTTGAATGCCAAATCATATTTGTTTTCTCCGAGGCGGCTTTTTGCTCTTTCTACAGTTTCTTCTGGCGTATAAAGATGATAGTCCGGACAGCCTGTCAATACCCGCTGTAATTCTGCGGCATCGCCGACTCTTGAGAACACAGCATCTCCTCCGTTGGTATAGATTTTTTCAAATCTGCCGTTTTTATCCGGAAAATTAATGAAAAAGAAGGAAGAATTTCCACGGAGGAACTCACTCATGGGAGCTTCATGTACAGTTACAGCACTGCCTTCAAAATCGCCGTTTTCAGCAGCATAGTGAATTACTGTATCTTCGCCGATATAGACTGCATAATGTTCATAAACGCCACGTTTCACGCCGATAATATCACCAGGCTGCAAAAAAGCTTCTGAGGTCATACGTTTGAGTTTTTCTTCCATTGCCGAACGTGAACCCCACGCCTTACGGACATTGTTCGGGTCTAGAATTCTGGCATTGCCGCCGATTTTATGCACCTGTAATTTCCAGCCGTTGATATTCATGAGCGTATCCCACCATACTTCACCGCCGAGCGTTTTAGTTTCTACATTGGGCATATCGCCTAAATCATCAGCATGCAAATGTTCTGCAAGCAATTCCAGAAGAGACACTTCATCAGAATATAAATATTTCATAATTCTCATCTCCTTTATCTGATATTATTGTATCTGATTTCTGTCAAAATGTCAATAGTTTTTTTATTTTTTTCAAATTTTTCACTTGACAAATCTGTATTTTTATAGTATAATAATAGCATATTGAGGGGCATTAGCGCAGCTGGGAGCGCGTTACACTGGCAGTGTAGAGGTCACGGGTTCGAACCCCGTATGCTCCACCAGAGTTTCAGTTCATGTTTTTTCAAAACATGAACTGTTTTATTTTATGCGCTGTCAGCAGCACTAGTTTTCAAACCCATATCTTGACTTTTTTTGGAATCTATGCTATAATTTTTATATCATTTCTAGTTTTAAAGGTGATTTTTTATGAAAAATAAATCAAAAATATTTTCTGTTATTTTTGTGGTATTTTCTTTGCTGACAGGCTGTGCTAAATCTGCTCCGGAATCCGTTCCGGATGTACAGACGACAATTGTTTCAGAAATACAAACTTCTACAGAAACGGTCGCAGAAACACCGCAGATTGTACACGCAATTCCAATTACAGAAACAATACAGTCTCCGGAAATTCAGGCAGCTCCCGAAACTGCTCCGGAAATACAGGAGGATTCTGAAATCATACAGTTTCCGGAAACAAGCCTGACTTCTGGTATTGCTGCTGAAGTTGAAGATGCCCTTTCGCCTGTTGCTGAACAGGG
>DJXC01000067.1 GCA_002449575.1 Ruminococcus sp. UBA7014 | reverse complement strand
CAAGGACCGTAATGTGATGATACGCCCCGTACATTGCCGGACGCATCAGGTTAGCGGCACAGGCATCCACACCAACATATTCTTTATAGATATGTTTTTTATGCAGTACTCTTGTAACCAGATGACCATAAGGTGCAGCCATGAAGCGACCCATTTCCGTGAAAATAGCCACATCGCCCATACCTGCCGGAACAAGAATTTCATCAAAAACTTTATGAACGCCCTCACCAATGGCAAGAATATCATTCGGCGTCTGGTCAGGATGGTATGCAACACCAACTCCGCCGGAAAGATTGATAAATTTGATTTCTGCTCCAGTTTCATTTTTCAGGTCAACAGCTAACTGAAACAGTTGTTTTGCCAGTGTGGGATAATATGCATTTGTCAGCGTACTGGATGCCAGAAATGCATGAACGCCAAAATATTTTGCACCTTTTGCTTTCAGCATTTTAAAGCCTTCAAACATCTGTTCACGGGTAAAGCCATATTTGGCATCTTCGGGGCTGTCCATAATTTCTGTAGAAATCGTAAACTTTCCACCAGCATTAAACCGACAGCAGATTGTCTCCGGAATGCCGGTAATCTGTTCCAGATAGTCAATATGTGTAATGTCATCCAGATTGATATAAGCCCCCAGTTGATAGGCGAGTTTATAATCCTGTGCCGGGGTCACGTTGGAAGAAAACATAATATCATGACCAGAAAAACCACAGGCTTCACTCATTTCAAGTTCTGTAAAACTGGAGCAGTCCACGCCGCAGCCTTCTTCCTGAAAGATTTTCAGCAAAAACGGATTAGGAGTTGCCTTGACAGCAAAATATTCTTTAAAGCCCTTGTTCCATGAAAACGCTTTCTGTACCAGACGGGCATTTTCACGGATGCCTTTTTCATCATAGATATGAAATGGTGTAGGGTAGGTTTTTGCAATTTCTTCCGCCTGTTCTTTAGTAATAAACGGGATTTTTGGATTTTTTTCGTTCATAGCAGTCAGACTCCTTATCAAAATATAAAATTTATGATATTATTTTATCATATTTTATCAGGTTTGTCAATACTGAGCAGTTTCAATTAAAAAAAATAAGAAATGGTGCTGTATTCTGTCAGAATGTTCTGAAAAATAAAAAAAGAAAAAAGCTGGATTGACGTTTTCACATGAACGTGCTATAATAAAACAGAGAAATTTCAGACGACAGGAAGGAAATGCTTGATGAGTACCCCAAACAGAAAAAAAAGAAAGTCCCGGAAGAAACAAAAACAAATACTGCATTTTTTGCTGCTGACAGCATTATTTTTTTGTCTGCTGCTGGGAATTCTGCTGATTCTCCGACATTCTTCCGCACCGGAGACCAGGACTGTTCAGGAATTTGTTGTCGAAACAGAAACCATTCCGGAAACAGAATCCGAAACTATCCCGGAAACAGAATCTGAAACTGTTCCTGAAACTACCGAAGAAGAAACCCTCCCACCGGGTATGGTGTCAGGTATCACACTTAGTTTTTATCATGTGCATTTGCATGAAGATGATGACCCTGTCATGCCGAGGGTGTTCATGCAGCCGGAAGATGCCATTGACATTTCCGAAATCTGGTCTTCTTCTGATGAAACAGTTGCCATTGTGGATGAAAACGGCACAATCACGCCGGAAAATCCCGGGAACTGTACAATTTGTGTAACTTCTGCCATGAATCCGGCAGTCTCTGCCGCAGTGATGGTGACAGTTTATTCCAAAGAAGAAGCACTGCCCGTTCCGGAACAGATTTGTTCTCCGTTTTCAGAAGAAGATAACACAAGAAATGATATTCAGGTTATCGGCGGTATTACTTATGTACAGGGTGTCATGCTTGTAAATAAAACTTATTCTTTGCCGGCAGACTATCATCCGGACGGGCTGACCCCTGAAACTTCAGAAGCATTTTCAGCACTTCGACATGCTGCTTCTGATGAAGCAGGACTCCGGCTGTTTTCAGAATCTGATTTCCGGTCATACCGGACACAGGTTTATTTATATGAAAGTTACTGCAACCGGGACGGTAAGGAAGCGGCTGACCGCTTTTCCGCAAGACCAGGACATTCCGAACATCAGACCGGGATGGTAATTGATGTCAACTGGGCAGGCGATGCTTTTAACGATACCGAAGAAGCCGTCTGGCTGGAGAAAAATTGCTGGCGATTCGGCTTTATTGTGCGTTTTCCCAGAGAAAAAGAAGCGTTTACAGGCTATAAATATGAATCATGGCATATTCGCTATGTGGGAGAAGACTGGGCTAAGAAAATTTATGACAGCGGTCTTTGTCTGGAAGAATATTTTCATGTATCTTCACGCTATTCCTGAAATCAGCGATTTTTGAGGATTTAATTTTGTGTAACTTTCCCATTTACAAAAGCCGAAATTTATGTTACAATGTTGAATAGCTGAGAAAAATAAAAGATTCCGGATTTTCCGGAAATTACAGAAAGGATTTGGTGACTGCATCGTGGAGCAGAAAAGTGGTAAGAAAAAAAACGGAACTGCTAAAAAAAATATTCAAACTGTCAGAAGTACGAAAAATACAGGAAATGAAAGACAGACAAAAAATCAGAAAACAACCGGGAATATCAAAATTGTGAAACAAACCGAAGATATGCCACAACGCCGGAATACCGTCAGAAAATCTTCTTCCGGCACAGTACACAGAAAAACTTCTTCCAGAAATAAGAAAAGACATCTTTCCGTCAGCCGTCTGTCAATTGCCCTTGCAGCAGTACTGCTGACAGGTGGCGCAGTCTTTGCAGGTGTACGGCTTTCCCGTGTCATGACTGGTGAAAATAAAAACGGAAAAATTCAGAAAAATGTCAATGCCCAGACAAATGAACCCGGTGCAGAAGCAAGTACTTCCGAACCCGTTCAGCTTGTCCTGAATGAATATATGACAACAAATCATACTGTCATTTTCGGAGAAGGCAAATCTCCCGACTGGATTGAACTTAAAAATAATGGCACGCAGCCGCTTTCCCTTGACGGTATGACAATGACTGATAACTCCGGTGAACCCGGAAAATGGCAGTTCCCTACAGGCGTTTCCATAGAACCGGGCGGTTATCTGATTGTTCTGATGGATGACCACGAAGACCGTAATGGTACAGATGAATTCCTTCATGCTTCTTTCAAACTTGGCAGTGATGACAATCGCCTGATGATTTTTAAAGGCAGTGACCTTGTACTGGATACCCCTCTGTATTATACAGAGAAAGAATTGTCTCTTGGCAGTCAGGACGGCGTGCCTGTTTACTATACAGTGCCAACTCCCGGCACTGAAAATACTGCCGAAGTTTTCAGCGCAGAAGCC
Source organism: Ruminococcus sp. UBA7014 (assembly GCA_002449575.1). Taxonomy (GTDB): domain Bacteria; phylum Bacillota; class Clostridia; order Oscillospirales; family Ruminococcaceae; genus UBA3855. The sequence continues at coordinate 1,426 of DJXC01000067.1, read as the reverse complement.
GATGCGCTCGCTGCTGTCACACATACTGTAGTCGTTTCCGAAGCTGCTGCCTATCAGACAGGCGGCGAAACAGAAAATGCTGACTGGATTGAACTCTGTAATATTTCTGATGCGGCTGTCAGCCTCAGCGGATGGACAATCTGTAAAAAGCCAATTGAAAAAAATCCTGAAAAATATTATACACTCGGGGAGGTTACACTGAATCCCGGAGAATGTCTGCTGCTGTATTCCGCTGACGAAGATGCCGGAACAGAGGATGCTGCACATCTGCCGTTTAAACTCAGCATTGATGGTGATGAAATTTATGTATATGATAATCAGAAAGTGCTGAAAGATTTCTTTGTTGTCGGCAATATGCACCCCGGTGACAGTTGCGGCAGAGACATTTCCACAGACAAAACTGTATTTTACGATATACCGACACCCGGCGCACCTAATACCGAACAGGCATATCCGGGCTATGCACAGCTTCCGGCACTTTCCAATCCGGGCGGTTATGCGCAGGACGGCGAAGTCATTACGGCAGAACTCCCGGCTGGTATGACGCTGTATTATACTGATGACGGCACAATTCCAGATGAAGAAAGCCCGGTTTTTGAAAATTATACACTGGACGGCAACTGTGCGCTGCGTTTTCTGGTACAGCAGGAAGGTCTGCTTCCTTCGGAAATCACAGCCGTGACTTATATCACAGATGCTGTGCATGATGTGCCGATAGTATGCCTGACTTCTGACCCTTACGGACTGTACAGCGATGCAGAAGGCATTCTGGTAGACGGCGGAAAAGGCAGTTCAGAATTTCCCTATAAAGGCGCAAACTTCTGGCAGGACTGGGAACGGGAAGTTTCATTTGAATATTATACCCCTGACGGAAAACGGGAACTTTCCTGCAATGCCGGAACAAAAGTACACGGACAGTATTCCCGTGCTTATGAACAGAAAAGTCTTGCCATTTATTTCCGGAGTGAATACGGCACAAGTGAAGTCAGCTATCCTTTCTTTGATGAAAATAATCCTGTAACAGACTTTTCCAGTATTTTACTCCGTGCAAGCGGGCAGGACCATGACGGCGCAAGAATCCGGGATGCTTTTGTATCCGAAACAGCAGAAGAATATTCTGACCTGCTGCATATGGACTGGAGACCAATTTGTGTCTATATCAATGGCGAATATAACGGCATTTATGACCTGCGTGAAAAAGTCAGTGCAAGTCATGTCGAAAATCATGAGGGCATTAAAAAAGAAAATCTGGATATGATTAAAGACAATGATAATGTCAAGCACGGCTCTCGTGAAGATTTTACAGCACTCCTGAATTATATCGCAGACCATGACATGAGTCAGCAGGAAAATTATGACTATGTCGCACAGCATATGGATATTGATAATTATATCGACTATCTGATTACAGAAATCTTCTTTGCTA
>DJXC01000143.1 GCA_002449575.1 Ruminococcus sp. UBA7014 | reverse complement strand
TTAAACGCTTTTATTAAACGTGCCATTGAACGGCAGATTGAAGAAGATGAGAAAAAATAAAATTTTCCTGTTGAAATGAGAAAATTTTCTGACATTATGCCCGAAATGAAAAAAATATGACATTCCCTATTGACAAATATGCCGAAATATGCTATTGTAGTAATATGCTAAAGCAATAAAAAAGAAACGAGGTATCACGATGCGCCAGTATGATTTAATCACTCCGGAAGGCACGAAAGATTATCTGTTCGATGAATGCGCCCTCAAACGTGAAGTCGAAACAAAAACCCGTGCTTTGTTCAAGTCTATGGGATATTCCAGACTGATTACCCCCGGTCTGGAATTCTACGATGTGTTCCATCAGAATTCTTTGTATTTTCCGCAGGAAGAATTATGCAAACTTACCGACAACAAAGGCAGACTTGTCGTATTAAGACCCGACAGCACCGTTCCGATTGCCCGTGTAGTAGCTACCCGGCTCAAAGAAGCGATGCTTCCGCTGCGACTGTACTATACACAGCCTGTATACCATTTCGCCCCCTCACTCAAAGGCAGAAGCACAGAAATCAATCAGACAGGTATCGAGTTAATCGGTTCTTCTTCCAGAATGGCGGATATTGAAGTCATTTCGGCTGCACTGGAAGTGCTTTCCACAGTCGCAAACTCTGTCAGCTATTCCCTCGAACTTGGCGATATCAGAATCTTTAAAGAACTCATGCTCCGCCTGAATGCGACTCCTGCCCAGAAAGAGGAAATCCGCACTCTGATTGAATCTAAAAACTATCCGGCACTTAATGATATGCTGGATAAAATCGGTGAACATAAAATTACCAATGCACTCAAAAAACTCCCCACGCTGTTCGGCGGTGAAGAAGTTTTCGACCGTGCAGACGAAATCTTTCAGGATGCCAGAATCACAGAGATTCTCGAAAATATGCGTGAACTGTATCATACTGTCCGTGAAATCAATCCCGATTGCAGAATTACAGTGGATTTGGGTCTTGTCAATAAAACAGATTATTATACCGGTCTGGTGCTGAAAGGCTACCTCGAAGGTTACGGCGAAGAAGTCATTTCCGGCGGCAGATATGATAAATTATTATCTGAATTCGGTTACGATATTCCGGCAGTCGGAATGGCTGTCAATGTGGATGCTGTCGCAAATGTGATTGGCAGAAAAAATCCGCCGGTTCATGCTGCCCCGGATGTTCTCATTTTCGCTGAGGAAGACTGCGAAACACAGGCTGTCCGCAAAGCTTCTGAACTCCGGAAACAAGGCTTATGTGTGGAGCATTCCCTTTTCCCAGATGCTGAACTTTCTGAAGAATATGCCAGAGACCGGAAAATTTCCAGAATTATTCTGATTTCTTCCGAACGGATTGAAGAAATGGAGGTAAATGTCAATGAATAAGAAACCTCTCCGCATTGCACTCACCAAAGGCAGACTCGAAAAAGATACGGTCAAGCTGCTCGAAAGTTTAGGCTATGACTGTACTGCTGTTCACGAAAAAGGCAGAAAACTGATTCTGCCGATTCCGGACGGAAATCTGGAAGTCGTACTGGCAAAGGCGGCTGATGTGATTACTTATGTAGAACATGGCGTTTGTGATATGGGTGTTGTCGGAAAAGATACACTCATGGAAATGAATGGAAAATTATTTGAACTGGTAAATCTTGGATTTGGAAAATGTAAGTTCGCACTGGCAGCTAAAAAAGATTATCCGTTTTATGACGGTTTCGGTGTCAAGACAATTGCTTCCAAATATCCGAATGTGACAAAAGCATTCTTTGAACAGAAACATATGGATGTGGATATTATTAAAATCGAAGGTTCTGTTGAGCTTGCGCCGTTGTTAGGTCTGGCAGATGGTATTGTCGATATTGTCGAAACCGGAACAACTCTTAAAGAAAACGGTCTGGAAGTTGTCGAAGATGTCGCCCAGATTTCTGCAAGACTGATAGTAAATACTGTCAGCCTGAAAATGCGTCAGAAAGAAATAGAAGATTTAGTCAAGAAAATGGAGGAAAAATGCAATGATTAAAAAAATTACATGCAACGGTTCTGCTGAATATGAATTTCTGAAAGAACTGGAACGCCGCAGCGGTGAGACAGATAAAAAAGTTTCGGAAATTGTTTCGGAAATTATCGAAACAGTCAGAACTGGCGGCGATGAAGCAGTTAAGGCATATACTAAAAAATTTGACGGCAATCTGCCGCAGTATTACGAAGTTCCCAGAGAAGTCATCAATGATGCGCTTACCGAAGCAGACCAGGAATTTGTTCAGGCTCTGCTGAACGCACAGGAAAATATTGCAGATTTCCACAACCGTCAGAAAGTACAGGGGTTTACCAATGCCAAGCCGAACGGGGTAATACTTGGTCAGCGTGTCAGAGGTCTGGAACGTGTCGGCTTGTATGTTCCCGGTGGTACAGCGGCTTATCCGTCCAGTGTGCTGATGAATGCTATTCCGGCAAAAATTGCAGGTGTCAAAGAAATCATTATGGTGACACCGCCTTGCAAAGACGGCACACCCAATAAAGATATTTTAGTGGCTGCTGCTATTTGTGGTGTTGACAGAGTTTTCCTGTCCGGCGGTGCGCAGGCGATAGCTGCTCTGGCTTATGGGACGGAAGAAATCCCGAAGGTTGATAAAATTGTCGGCCCTGGAAATATCTTTGTCGCAACAGCTAAAAAATTATTATACGGCATTGTTGATATTGATATGATTGCAGGTCCTAGCGAAATTCTTGTCATGGCAGACGAAACTGCTGACCCGAAATTTGTCGCTGCTGACTTGATGTCTCAGGCAGAACATGATAAACTTGCATCTGCAATTTTAATCACGACTGACCCGGCACTTCCTGACAAGGTCGAAGCAGAAGTTATCCGTCAGATGGAATATCTGGAACGCAAAGAAATTATTGAATATTCCATGACAAATTACGGTGTAATCCTGATTGCACAGAATAAAGAACAGGCTGTTGCACTCGCAAATGCTATCGCTCCGGAACACTTGGAAGTTGTCATGGAAAATCCGCTCGAATATATCGGAAAACTGGATAATGCAGGTTCAGTCTTTTTAGGTTCTTACGCATCTGAACCGCTCGGAGATTACTATGCAGGGCCAAATCACGTTCTTCCGACAAGCGGTACAGCAAGATTTTTCTCTCCGCTGGGTGTGAACAGTTTTATCAAGCGTTCCAGTTATATCTATTATACAGAAGATGCACTCAGAGAAGCAAAGGACGATATTGTTCTTGTTGCGGAACGGGAAGGCTTAACAGCTCACGCAAATGCAATTAAAGTCCGTTTCGAGGAGGAAGCTTGAAATGAGCTGGGAAAATAATGTCCGCCGGGTTGTGCCTTACACTCCCGGCGAACAGCCGAAAGTTTCGGATATTATCAAACTGAATACAAACGAAAATCCCTATCCGCCTGCACCCGGTGTACAGAAAATTTTAGATGATTTTCAGATTTCCAGAATGCGTCTCTATCCCGACCCGAATGCTGAAATTTTAGTCAATGCCTTGGCAGAAACATATCATGTCAAGCCGAGTCAGATTTTTGTCGGAGTCGGTTCAGATGATGTTATTTCTATGGCATTCCTGACGTTCTTCAATTCAGAAAGAAATATCCTCTTTCCGGATGTGACCTATTCATTCTATGATGTCTGGGCAGATGTGTATAAAATTCCCTACCAGCAAATTCCCTTGACAGAGGATTTCAGAATCAATCCGGAAGATTATAAAATTCCGAACGGCGGAATCATCTTCCCGAATCCGAATGCTCCGACTGGTGTACTGGAATCGCTTGATACTATTGAAGAAATTCTGAAAGCCAATCCGGACAGTGTTGTCATGATTGATGAGGCTTATATTGATTTTGGCGGAGTGAGCTGTCTGCCGTTACTTGAAAAATATGAGAATCTGCTTGTGATTCAGACATTCTCGAAATCCAGAAGCATGGCTGGTATGAGAATCGGTTTTGCCATTGGTTCAGAGAAGTTAATCAAGTATATGAATGATGTCAAGTTTTCGATTAATTCTTATACGATGAATCAGGTAACACTCTTATGCGGTACAGAAACTCTCAAAGACGAAGCGTATTTCAAATCAACAACTGGAAAAATTATTGAAACCAGAGAATTCGCAAAAGAAAAACTTTGCGAAATGGGGTTTGTCTTCCCGGATTCCAAGAGTAATTTTATTTTTGCAAGCCATCCGGATTATGATGCAGACGAAATTTTTCGGAAACTCAAAGAAAGAAAAATTTTCGTCCGCTACTGGAATAAGCCGAGAATTCATCAGCATCTGAGAATCACAATCGGCACGCCCGAAGAAATGCAGAAATTATTTTCTGCTTTAGAAGAAATTCTCAAAGAGGTGAAAGCATGAATTCCGCTACAGTCACAAGAACTTCTAAAGAAACAGATATTACTGTCACCATTCTGCCGGAGGACGGCAAAACAGAAATTTCTACCGGAATCGGATTTTTTGACCACATGCTGACGGCTTTGTCTATGCATAGTCAGATACCTATGA
>DJXC01000240.1:559-3414 GCA_002449575.1 Ruminococcus sp. UBA7014 | reverse complement strand
TAAGTTCCGACTGTTCCCAGACATGCATTTTATTATAACATATCAGCATTGATTTGTCAATTCTCTGCTTGAATTTCATGCAAATATCTAAAAATTTCCCTGTTTTCTGCCGGAAACCTTGACAATCTGAAAAAAATCATGTATACTAAAATCTAGAAAATATTATAAGACGGAGGATTTTTTGATATGAATAATAATAACAGACCTCGTGCCAGAGAAAAACATGTCACTTCCGGCGGAACAGGTGTACACCGGCGTGGTGAAGGTCTTGGCACAGGTCCGGTTGGGGAAGGCAACCAAAGCGGCAAATCCAGCGGAATCGGAACGGGAACAAAAGCTGCTGCCGGCGGCGGCGGTGCTGCTTTACTGATAGCAATTATTGTTCTGCTGTTTGGTGGTGGGACTGGTTCAGAATCTCCTGCTGAACCAGTTACTTCTTCTGCACCGGAAAATACCAGTGCAGGCAGCAGTATCATCAGCACACTTGCCGGACAGCCTCCTGCCGGATTCAGCGGCGGTTCTTCCGGAAGCAATTATTTCGCAAGTACCAGCAGCAGTGCTGATACTTCCATTGCAGAAGGCTCTCGTGAAAAATATACTGAAATTCTGGGGGATAAAAAAGATACTGTCACTATTATGATTTACATGTGCGGCACAGACCTGGAATCCAAATACGGCATGTCCTCTTCAGACTTGCAGGAAATGGCAAATGCCAAATATGGTGATAATGTTAAAATCATTGTTTATACAGGTGGCTGCTCTGCCTGGAAAACTTCTGCCATCAGCAGCACGACAAATCAGATTTATCAGGTAGTCAACGGCGGTTTACAGCCACTTGTCAGTGATGACGGTGCAAAAGCTATGACTGACCCCAAGACACTGACTTCTTTTATCAAATACTGCAAAAATAATTTTCCGGCAAACCGGAACGAACTCATTCTGTGGGACCATGGCGGCGGCTCTGTCAGCGGTTATGGCTATGATGAAAAATATAAGTCCAGTGGTTCTATGTCACTCTCCGGTATCAGTCAGGCACTGAAAAACGGCGGTGTCAAGTTTGACTTCATCGGCTTTGATGCCTGTCTGATGGCTACTGCTGAAACTGCACTGATGCTGAATGATTATGCAGATTATCTTGTCGCTTCTGAAGAAACAGAACCCGGCATTGGCTGGTATTATACCGACTGGCTTACCAAACTGGGAAATAATACTTCTATGCCGACAGTAGAAATCGGCAAAAATATTGTAGACGATTTTGTCACAAAATGCGCCGAAAAATGCCGTGGACAGAAGACAACACTCTCTGTAATTGACTTAGCAGAATTTTCCAATACAGTTCCTGCAAAGCTGACTTCATTTTCCAAATCTGTCAGCAAAAAAATTGCAAATCAGGAATATCAGGAAGTTTCTCAGGCAAGATATACTGCCAGAGAATTTGCGCAAAGTTCTAAAATCGACCAGGTAGACTTAGTTCATCTTGCTGAAAACATGAACACCGGAGAAGGCAAAGCCTTAAGCAAGGCTATCAAGAATGCTGTCAAATATAACCGTACATCTTCCAATATGTCCAATGCCTATGGCGTTTCGATTTATTTTCCTTATAAAAGAACTTCTTATGTTGACAAAGCCTGCTCTACTTACACTGAAATTGGCATGAATGAGGAATACAGCAGTTGTATCCGGGAATTTGCCAAACTGGAAACCAGTGGTCAGCTTGCTGCCGGAGGGACTAGTTCTCCTGTTGCCTCGCTTCTGGATTTAGGCAGTTCTGTTCTTACCAACGGCAGTGCAGATGTCATCAGCGGACTGTTGAGCAGTTTTCTTGCCAGCACTTCGGGTTCTGGCAGAAGCATTGCCGAACTGGACGATTCCAATATTGGCTTTATGAGCGACAATGCTGTATCCGAAGACTTTGCCGGAAACTATATCTCGATGAACTATTTTGATACTTCTAATCTTGTATGGACACAGAATGAAGCTGGTCAATACACCATGACACTTCCTGATTCTCAGTGGAAAATGGTACATCAGCTTGATGTGAACATGTTCTATGATGATGGTATGGGTTATGTAGACTTAGGTATGGACAATCTTTATTCTTTTGATGAAAACGGCAGTCTTGTGGCTGATATTGACAGAACATGGCTTTCCATTGACGGGCATCCTGTTGCCTATTATCATACAGATACTGTTGAAAACGGAGATGAATATACTATCACAGGCTATGTACCTGCGATGCTTAATGGTGAACGTGTGAATCTGATTCTGGTATTTAACAACGATAATCCTTCCGGCTATATTGCAGGAGCTTCGACAGACTACATTCATCATGAAACAGATACGATTTCTAAAAATATGACAGAACTTAAAGTTGGAGACAAGCTTGATTTTGTGTGTAATTATTATTCTTACAACGGTGATTATCAGGACAGCTATTTTCTCGGCAATACGCTGAAAGTGACAAGTCATCTGACTGTCAGCAATACTGATGTGGGCAGCGGGAAAATCCGCATTATGTATCGTTTTACAGACATGTACAATGAAGAATACTGGACTCCTTTTATCGAAAACTAATCATCTGCAAATTCATCTTAAACAAAAGAAAGACGGCATATTCTGCCGTCTTTCTTGTTTTTGTTCAGATAATCTTACTGATTATCATCATCTTTTTTGCGTGTGATTGCAAGTGCTACACCAGAAACTGCCATCAGTCCCAGAATTACCATAATACCCTGTGAACCAGTTTTCGGGCTGGATTCTGTTTTTGTGCTGTTGGAAGAAGTGCTTCTTGCAGCGGTTGTTGTTTTTGCAGCGGTTGTTGTTCTTGCAGCGGTTGTTCTTGCTGTTGTTGTTTT
>DJXC01000240.1:0-432 GCA_002449575.1 Ruminococcus sp. UBA7014 | reverse complement strand
GTTGTAGTTGTAGTTGTAGCAGTTCCATTTTCGGAATCCACATCACCAGTCATCAGAGTTGTTTCTGTTACTTCAGATTCACTTGCAGTTGTTTCAGAAGAAGTAGTTGTTGTTTCTGTGTCACTAGTAGTTGTTGTTTCAGTAGTAGATTCTTCTGTCTGAGCAGCAGCACTTGTGGAAGATTCATCCCAATCTTCATTAATGCTAGAATCAGAGCTTTTTGTAGTAGTAGTTTCTTCTTCTTCTGTAATCTGGGAAACATCACCCGGATTTGTAACATCAGTTCCTGCTTGTACATCTTCAGAATTTGTAGTAGTAGTGGTAGTTTCTTCATAAGTAGATGTAGTAGTGGTTGTAGTAGTTGTGCTGGTAGTAGTTGTTGTGGTGGTTGTGGTTGTGGTAGTTGTGGTGGTTGTTGTTGTGGTAGTAGTT
>DJXC01000175.1 GCA_002449575.1 Ruminococcus sp. UBA7014 | reverse complement strand
CCGGAGAAATATTTCTGTGCTTCTTCATAGACGATATTATAGACTTTTTCGTTGAAATACACACTTTCTTTAATATTTTCAATATAATTCTTGATTTTGTCTGTATCTGTCTTGGTGGGAAGTGGTAATTTAACTTCTTCTTCACCACGCCAAACGGAAAAATAATCTGCTTCCTGTTCGTTGCCTTCTTCGTCATAATAAATTTCTGGTTTAAGGGCTTCGGCAGCGACTTTATCAAAAGCTTCTTTCCGGACGGGAAGCGACCAGCCCAGATTTTCCTGTGCATCTTCGGAAAGCATCTGCTGACAGAATTCCCAGGCCTGTTCTTTTACAGAAGAATTGGCATTGATGGAAATCATAGTATCAGAATTGAATTTTCCGCCATTGCTGCCTTCTGTCGCTGTCGGATAGCCGACAAGTGTTACATCTGTATCAGCAAAATAGGTAGCACGGTCTTGAAGATAATCCCGGAGATTACTGATATAAGTACCCCGGAACAAAGTTTTTCCGTTAATATAGCGATAATTTTCTTCTGCCCAGTATTTTTCCCATTGTTCGTCTGTCCAGTCGGAACGTGCGCCGTCAGCATCTTCCGGATAAGAATTGCATAATTCCAGAAGTTTAATAAATTCCGGAGAATTAAAATTACATGTGCCTGTATTAATATCAATGAAATTGCCGAGAAAAGTGCTTGCCAGAGAAGAAAGTGCAGTTTCTTTTGTCATATCAGCAAAAGCTTCTGTTTCGGGCGGCAGACTGAAAATGAGGTCTGTGAATTCCTGCAGGGAAAGCCCACTTTTTCCGTTTACTTTATCGGTCTGAGCCTCCAGAGTATCTACTGTATAGGAAAAACCTATTCTGTAAAGTTTTCCGCCATATTTCAGAGAATCAAAATAATTCATGAAATATTCGTCCGGATTGAGCTGACTGACATAATCGCTCATATCCAGAAGCAGCCCTTTGTTAGCATAGCTTTCATAGGGCATATTGGACATGCTGATAATATCTGCCATAATGCCGGAAGTCATGTCACTTTCAAATTTTTTCAGTCCTGCTTCGTAGTCGTCTTCTGTAGCATATTGTTCATAGTTCATCACGCCGATTCTATAATCTGTATGAGTTCTGTTGAACGTATTAATAGCTCTTCCGAGTTCAGTAGGCATATAGAGGGTTGCAAGGCTGATAAGCTGAACATTCTCAAATTCTTTAGGGTCACGTTCGTGCAGAACCCACATTTCCGCACTGAAAGAGGTGTTGCTATAGTCAGTATCTACCAGAATAAAGCGACCATCTTCAAGCTGAACCATATGATTGATAGTATCACCCATAAAGTCAGAATTTACCCAGTTAATCACTTCTTCACAAGTACCTGCTTCCAGATTAATACCATAAACGGAATCAGAATTGCCAACGAATAAATCATAGTCTTTCTTGCCGCTAAAGGAAAGATTAAACCATTGTGGCATACCTTCCACTTTGATTTCTTCCACTGTATTGGTATCTGTATTCAGGAAGCCGAAACCATTATTCCAGTCAGTATCCTGATAATTGATGACAATTTTTCCGTCTTTACTGGTAAACATCTGCTGAACATACTGGATATTGCCACTGTCAACTTCTCCTGTTTTGTGGAAATCCTTGTCATAGATATAAATTTTCATGGAAAATTCATAAGTAACAGGGTCATTATACTGTACAGCGGCATAATAATTGCCGTTTGCTCCCTGTACCAGACTGGAAAAATAAGTATTTTCATCAAAGATATCTTTGAGTTCTTTGGTTTCGAGTGCATTGAAATCTTTATCATAGATTTCCATAGTGTAGCCTAAATCCTGATAGGGATTTTCTTCATTCTTTTCATCATAGATGGAAGAATGATAGATGAAAACGGGCTGTCCTTCCTGATTGACAAAACTGGAAGCAATATAATAATCTACATTTTTTTCGAGTGTTTTGGGATAGGCAAGGTCTACAGGTGCGCTGGTATTATCAGCAATATGATATACATACAATTGCATTTCATCCTTATCATTATTAGAAGAAATCAGCAGACTATCATCCATTTCCGTTATGTTGTATAAATATTGCATCTCCGGAAGATTGATTTTTTCAGAAGCATAAGAATGGTCAAAAGAGATATTCAGAGCCTGTGCAGAAGCAGAACTGCCTTTTCCGCCGGAATTGTTGCTATTTCCATTGCCGGAATTTTCGCCTTTATTGCAGCCTGTGAAAGCAGTCAGCATCAGAACTGCACTCAGGAAAGCCACTGTTCTTTTGTAGAAAGTTGTTCTTGTTTTCATTATCAAGTACCTCCTGTGAAAATATATTTCATGTGTACTATGCTATTTAATACAGTTATCAGTATAACATACAAGTCAGGTTTTGTCAAGACAAATTACAGAATTGTTATGATTCTTCATCAGTTTTTAAATATTTACCTATTAATAAGACAAATCAGAAAAGAAAAATATGACATTTTATCAAAAATTTTCTGAAAATCGGCAAAATGCACAAAAGCATGATTTCTTGTTTATTCATTACGACAAAATTATTTAATTAATTTTTTTAATTTATTAAATTGCTTGACAAAATCCAGAAAATTCTATATAATAAAATTAATAATCTATCCAGTTAGTAAAAAAGGTTTTTAAAATTTATTAAAAGGAGAATGGTGTATGAAAAAGATTAAGGCATTGTTAGCCGCAGTTATGATGCTTGCTGCACTTCCGGCAGGGCAGGGAATGGCTTCTGTTACTGCTTCCGCTGAAGCAGCAAATTATAACGGCTATTATGTGATTCGTAATGTCAACAGCGGAATCTATCTGAGTCAGTCTGAAACATCAGATAATGTTGTACAGAGCAGCCCCAAAACATTAAGCGATTTCAATTTCTGGAAGCTGGAAGTGAATGCAGACGGCTATTATCAAATTCTGTCACCTGCCGGAAAAGCTCTGAGCCTTGAAAGCTCCGGAAATAATATCAGTGTTGCTGATGCCAAAGGCACAGAAAATCAACTGTTTAATCTCTCTGCCAATGCGGACGGCAGCTTCAAGCTGATTATCAAATCCACCGGAAATGCTGTCGAAGTCATCAATGCTGAAAAAACGAGCGGTGCAAATGTTCAGCAGTGGGAAATCAATGGTGTAAATTGTCAGGACTGGGAATTGATTCCGATTTCCTATGCAGAAAAATCAGCAAAAGAAACCAAAGTGAAAGTTACCGGAGATGACTTTACTCCCGGTGATATCAATGATGACGGCATTGTTAATATCTATGACCTGATTCTTGCGAAAAAAGCCCTGATTTCCGGAGAGGCAACTGACCATCAGAAACATGCTGCAAATGTTACCGGAGATGGTACGTTCGCTGTGAAAGACATTGCCAGCCTGACAAAATATCTCCACGGAAACGGAAGCCTTGTAAAAGCTCCTTCTGATTCTGAAAGAAAATATGCTGCTGTTGATGGTACATTCACACAGGCTTATGTCGAAACTACTAATGCAGGCTTTACAGAAGAAGCTTATCTGAATCTTTATAATGAACTTGGCACAAATGCAACATGGAATGTTTCAGCCGCTTCCAGCGGTGTATATGCTCTAACTGTCCGCTATGCCAACGGAGGTACTGCTGACAGAACTGTCGCTGTAACAGTCAGCGGTCAGGTAGTTTACTGGACACTTCAAGGTAAAACTACCGGCGCATGGACAACATGGAACGAAGAAACAATTTACATTCCGCTTTCTGCCGGAGTCAATACGCTGACTTTCACTTCTATGACTGCGGACGGTGCATCTAATATTGACTATATTTCAATTGCAGATACCAAAGAGAATGAAAGTCCCTCTCAGCCAATTGCACCAATTAAAGGCAAGCCCCTGAATGCAAATGACAGAAATCAGAAAGGTGTCGGCGTTCAGATGGAATATCTCAACCGTGGCGTTGTTGCTGCCAAGACTGCAACGGGTATGCTTGTCAGCTGGAGAAGTCTTGCTACTGATAACGAAAATACTTACTTTAAACTTTACAAGAACGGCGAGTTTGTCGCTCAGATTAATGCCGGAGAAGCCACCAATTATCATATTGACGGCGGTACTGCTGCGGATACCTATACAGTAGATACTTTTGTCGGCACGACAATGACAGAATTCGCTAATGCAGCAACCGTATTCGGCACAATGAACAGCGACAAGCATGGTGCATATTTCGATATCAATACGCAGAAACCTGCTGACCAGACTATGCCTGACGGCACAACCTGCACTTATACAGAAAACGACTGCTCTGTCGGTGATATTGATGGTGACGGTCAGTACGAAATCTTTGTGAAATGGGACCCCTCCAATTCACAGGATAACTCCAAAGACGGCTATACAGGTACTACTTTCTTCGATTGCTATCGTCTGGATGGTACT
>DJXC01000062.1 GCA_002449575.1 Ruminococcus sp. UBA7014 | reverse complement strand
CTGCCGGATAAGGCGATTGACCTGCTTGATGAAAGCTGTGCTTACAGAAGCATCCGGGCAAAGGAACTCACTGAACTGGATGAACTGACTGCAAAGCTTGATGAAACACGTCTCAAATATGAGGAACTTTCTGAAAGTGAATCTCCTGATTTTGAAAAGATTGCTGAAACAAAATCCGCTTGCAGCCGTCTCGAAATGCAGAAACAGGAACTGGAAGAAAAAATACAGAATATTTTCGTTGAAGAATCTGACCTTGCAGCCGTGATTGAACTCTGGACAGGAATTCCGGCTAATAAAATTGCTGAAACAGAAATGGCTCGCATGAAAGGACTTGCAGAACGTCTCCGTGCAAAAGTAATCGGTCAGGATGAGGCTGTCAATGCTCTTGCAAAAGCAATTAAGAGAAGCCGTATCCAGTTCAGCGAAAGAATCAGACCTGCTTCATTTATTTTTGTAGGTCCTACCGGTGTCGGCAAAACAGAACTTGTCAAAGTGCTTGCTTCAGAACTCTTTGATGCAGCAGACCCGCTTATCCGTCTGGATATGACAGAATTTATGGAAAAACATGCTGTTTCCCGCCTGATTGGTTCACCTCCCGGTTATGTTGGCTATGATGAAGCCGGTCAGCTTACGGAAAAAGTCAGAAGAAAGCCTTATTCCGTCATTCTGTTTGATGAAATCGAAAAGGCACACCCAGATGTCATGAATATTCTTATGCAGATTCTGGATGAAGGACAGATTGAAGATGCACAGGGCAGAACTGTCAGCTTTGCACATACAGTTATCTGCATGACTTCCAATGCCGGCTCTACTGACAAGTCCACAGGTGTGGGCTTTAACAGAACTGTCGAAGAAATTTCTAAAGAAAAGGCTCTGAAAGCCCTGAGAGATTTTCTCCGTCCGGAATTCATCAGCCGTATTGATGAAATTATTGTTTTCCGTCCATTGACAGAAAAAGATTATGCTGCTATCACCGGACTAATGCTTGACGAAATGAAAGCTCCGCTCAATGAAAAGGGAATGACTCTTGTATATGAACAGTCTGCTCTTGAAAAAATCGGCTCGGAAGCATTCGGCAAGCGTTACGGTGCAAGAGAAATCCGCCGTGTCCTTCGTGACCATGTGGAAGACGCCATCGCTGCTGAAATGATTGACAACGGCACAATCCTGAAAAAAATTACCGTCACAACTGAAAATGATGCTGTCAAGCTGAAATTTGAATAAACACAAAGCCCCTGGAAACGGGGGCTTTTTTGAAAGGAGTTATTATGACAGAAAAAGAAATATTTCAAAATTTGATGCTCGCTGGTCATGGCAGATGTTTTAGACTGTTGGAGAATCATCACAAAGAATATAAAGATTTGATTCTGTATGGCTGCCTGCATGATATTTCTTTCGATTTGCAGTGTGAAGGTACAAGAAGTCAGTTTATTTATAATCTTGTTCTTGAATATGATAATTATTGTGAATTTTTGAATCCGGTAATTGAAAAATTTTTATCTGATGAAGCAGATACAGACTGGCATTTGATGCATCATCTGCTTGATTTACTAGAATTATTCGCTTTTGATAATCATGACGAAAAAGCAAAACAAACTCTGAAAGATAAATATCAGCAAATGTATGAAATTATCATGACACGCCGGCACAGCTTATATGTGCATGAACTGTTACAGAATTTTGAGCTTCTCTGCACCTGTCTGGTACAGAATTCTGATTTTGATTCTGCTTTGCAAATATTTCGGGAAATCGGTGCATATTTTCTCAGGAAAAAACATGTCCCAGATGAAGATTTATATTTCAGATTTGAGTCTTTCTGGTGGTTTGTCAAAAGACAGTATCCTGTCAGAAGTCTGTATCCGAAACTCCGGAATGTTGCTGAATCTTCCCGTGAAATCCGCTGTTTTCAGCGCATCATGTGCCGTCCGGAAAAGAAATGCAGATGTCGGAAACGTCCTGTGCAAAAAGCAGTTACAATTCGACCAGACCCCGAAACAGAACACCTTTCTGCCCTGACAATGCTGCAAAATCATTATGAAGAAGAAGCACTCGAAAATTTAATAAAATACTATCAGCCGGAAGATAAAAATATTTTATTAAAAAATTTAACTTATGTCATCATTGACAGAAAAACTTTTCTCGGCTGGCACAGTATCACAATTGAAATTCTAAATCAGGCAGAAAAAAATTCTGCCATACCAAACGAGGCACTGTTCTGGATTTATGAAAATTCACAATGTGCCTGTTGTCGTCATGATGCTGTCAAAATCATGAAAAGCCGCCATATCCTGACAAATTCTATCATAGAAGAATGTCGCTTTGACTGTTTTGAAGATACCAGAACTTTGACAGAAAAAATTTTTTAAAAAATTTTGAAAAAACACTTGACAAGATGATTGTTTTGTGATATAATAAATACTGTTGTGAGAGACAAAATACGAACCGCAAGCGGGTGTAGTTCAATGGTAGAATTCCAGCCTTCCAAGCTGGTTACGTGGGTTCGATTCCCATCACCCGCTCCATTAAAAAATGCGGACGTAGTTTAATGGCAGAGCATCAGCTTCCCAAGCTGAGTATGCGGGTTCGATTCCCGTCGTCCGCTCCAGTCCTCGCAAGACAAATGCGCCTTTAACTCAGCTGGATAGAGTAACTGCCTTCTAAGCAGTAAGCCGCTGGTTCGAGTCCAGCAAGGCGCG
>DJXC01000161.1:349-2778 GCA_002449575.1 Ruminococcus sp. UBA7014 | reverse complement strand
TATAATGATATTTGTCATGCGCCTGCTGTTGTCAATCATGACTTGAAAAATATCCTCAAAAAAGACTGGGGACTTGGCTTTGTTGTCACTGACGGCGGAGATTATACGCAGAATGTGACTGCTCATCATGCATTTTCTTCTCATGCAGAATCTCTGCAAGCCTGCTTATATGCCGGTGCAGACTGCATGACAGATAATACTGACTGTGTTATCGCTGCCGCTCAGAAAGCTCTTGAAAACGGCTTATTAAGTGAAGCCGATATTGATATTGCTGTCGGAAACATTCTGGAAAGTCATTTTCTGCTCGGCAGGTTTGATAAATCTACTCCCTATGATAATTATACTCTGGAAGATGTCAACACACAAGCGGATAAAGATTTAAATCTCCGTGCAGCCCGTGAAGGTATGGTTCTGCTGGATAATCATAACAATGTTCTCCCCCTGAATTCCGAAAAACATAAGAAAATTGGTTTATTCGGTCAGAATGCTGACTGCAATCTGATGGACTGGTATACCGGAACAGCAAGCTACAATGTTTCAGTAAAGCAGGCACTCGAAGAAAAGGGCTTTGAAGTTGTCTATGATATTGGCTGGGATATTATCAAGATTCTTGCGCCGAATCAGAAGTATATCCGGATTGATGAAAATGACTGTCTTATCGCCGATTCTGATGAGGAACACGCTGCTGAATTCTATCTCTGTGAACACGATAACAAAGATAAATGGAATAATCTCCGGGAAGTAAAATCGAAAAGATTTGTCTGCATTGACGGCAGTACTGTTAAACTTGGAAAAACAGAAGTTTACGGCTGGTTCACTTCCGAAACGCTCCGTCTGGAATGGCATTATCATGCAGATAAATATATTATCTGTGATTATCTGCACGGAAATTTATTCAGCCTGAATGACAAGAATCAGCTGATTTGTCAGCGTGAAACCAGACCAAAAGAAAAAAATTTCTTCACTTTTCGGAATGCTTCTTCCGCAGCCGGCAGATTATGGCAGCTTGCAAAAGACTGTGATGCCGTTATCTACTGTGGCGGAAACGACCCCGAACAAGTCGCCCGTGAATGCTGGGACAGGACAACTATTTATCTGCCGAACAAACAGAGAACTGCAATAGACCTCCTGAATGATGTTGTCAGCCTGAACAAAATTCCGCTGATTTTTGTCCTGATTTCGAGTTATCCGTATAGTTTTCTATGGGATGACCGCACACCGGATGCGATTCTGTGGACTTCTCATGCTGGTTCGGAACTTGGTCATGCAGTTGTGGAAACATTGTTCGGCAAGAATAATCCTGCCGGAAGATGCCCGGTGACATGGTACGCTGATGACAATGACTTACCTAGTATCAAAGATTATGATATCATGAAAACCAGAATGACTTATCGTTATTTTGACGGCACTCCCCTGTATCCGTTCGGCTTTGGTTTAAGTTACAGCCATTTTGAGTACAAAAATCTGAAAATAAAAATGCTTGAAAACGGTATTCAGGTGAATTGTGAAATCCGAAATATTTCCGAAACTGACGGAGATGAAGTTGTTCAGGTTTATGCACATGCAAAATCAGCCAGAATCCAGAGACCGGAAATGCAGCTCTGCGCCTTTGCAAGAATGCATATCAAATCCGGAAAAACGGCTGAATTCAGTGAAATCATTCCGTTTGAAGAACTTGAAATCTATGATGTTTCCAGAGAAAAATTCTGCCTGGAAGACGGCAATTTTGATATTTTAGTCGGTGCATCCTGTGCAGATATCCGGCTTGCAGAAATAATTCATATTTCCGGCGAAGTAATTCCGCCCCGAAATCTGGAAAAGCTTACCCGTGCGGAACTTTATGACACACAGGACGGAACGGAAATTTTCACAAATCCGCTTTCAGGAGTGACCCATGTCAGAGGTGTGAAATGGCATAATGAAATCATTTTCCAGAACTGTGACTTCACGGGTTGCAAATCTCTGATAATTCAGGCATCTGCACCAGTTGATACGGCGAAAATTGAAATTTATCTGGATGATGAGAAAAATATTTTTACAGAAATCGAAATTCCGGTTTCAGACGGCTATGAAGATTTCAAAACCTGCGTTGTCAAATTTGAAGCTGACGGCTGTCATGATTTAAAACTGGTATTCAATCAGAATATCTGTATTAAAAATCTGCAAACTAAAAAATAATAAAAAAACCCCCTCGTGTTACGGCACAAGGGGGAATTTTAATCGATAATCAGTTCACACAGTTTCTGCAATACGGCAGATTTCGTAATTCCTATCCGGTTTGTGATACACGGCTAAGTCCGAATTCTTACTGACCGGCGCACAGCATGTACTGTTTGTCACAATATCACGAATCAGAAATTACTTCTTGTCATTGATTGCAGCCTGTGCAGCAGCCAGTCTTGCAATCGGTACACGGAACGGTGAGCAGG
>DJXC01000161.1:0-276 GCA_002449575.1 Ruminococcus sp. UBA7014 | reverse complement strand
ACGGAACGGTGAGCAGGATACATAGCTCAGACCAATCTTGTGGCAGAATTCCACAGATGTCGGGTCGCCGCCGTGTTCGCCGCAGATACCAATATGCATATCAGGACGAACTTTCTTACCCATCTTAACAGCCATTTCCATCAGCTTGCCAACACCAGTCTGGTCGAGCTTTGCAAACGGGTCATTTTCAAAAATCTTCTTGTCATAGTATGCGCCCAGGAACTTGCCGGCATCATCACGGGAGAAGCCATAAGTCATCTGAGTCAGGTCATTTGT
>DJXC01000210.1:4197-4800 GCA_002449575.1 Ruminococcus sp. UBA7014 | reverse complement strand
TGGCCAAGAAGCTTTATGCCTACCAGCCAGAAACTGCGAAATCAGGTTGCCAAAATGAAGCTGATTCCGGTGCATGAACTGATTGAAGGCAAAAAATTATTATTCGTGGATGACAGCATTGTCCGTGGTACGCAGATGCGTGAAACTGTCGAATTTCTCTATGAAAACGGCGCAAAAGAAGTGCATATGCGTTCGGCTTGTCCGCCTATCATGTATGGCTGCAAATATCTGAATTTCTCCAGAAGTACTTCTGAAATGGAACTCATTGCCCGTCAGGTCATTGACGCTTTTGAAGGTGCAGAAGGCATTCAGCATCTTGATGAATACAGCGATTCTGAAACGGAACGTGGCAGAAAACTCCGTGACGAAATCTGCCGGAGACTGAAACTGACTTCTCTGGAATTCCAGTCCCTGCCCGGTACTGTCCGTGCTATCGGAAAACCGGAATGTCAGCTTTGTACTTACTGCTGGAACGGAAAAGAATAATTCCGTTCCGGCAGAAATGCCGAAAATGAAATCTGAAAATAAAATAGGAGAAAAAATTATGAGTAATAGTTTTTCTGAAAGTTATAAAAAAGCCGGTGTGGATGTCACAGCCGGTTA
>DJXC01000210.1:3425-4057 GCA_002449575.1 Ruminococcus sp. UBA7014 | reverse complement strand
TTCGGCGGTCTGTTTGAACCTGACCTGACTGGTATTGAAAAGCCTGTTTTCGTTTCCGGAACAGATGGTGTCGGCACAAAACTGAAAATTGCATTTCTGCTTGACAAGCATGATACTGTCGGTATTGACTGTGTCGCTATGTGCGTGAATGATATTATCTGCTGTGGAGCAAAGCCGCAGTTCTTTCTGGATTATATTGCAGTCGGCAAAAACTACCCGAAGAAAGTGGCTCAGATTGTTTCCGGTGTGGCTGAAGGCTGTGTGCAGGCAGGCTGTGCCTTAATCGGTGGTGAAACAGCTGAAATGCCCGGTTTCTATCCTGTTGATGAATATGACCTTGCAGGATTTGCTGTCGGTGTTGTGGATAAGAAAAAAATTGTCAATACAGAATCCCAGAAAGCAGGAGATGTATTAATCGCCCTGAAGTCTTCCGGTGTGCATTCAAACGGTTTTTCTCTGGTCAGAAAAGTGTTTGATGTGAATACAAGCAATCTGGCAATGCATTTTGATGACCTTGGTGCGACACTGGGAGAAACACTTCTGACTCCGACAAAAATTTATGTCAAGCCCGTGCTGAAACTGATGGAAAGCATTACTGTCAAGTCGGTTTCCCATATCACCGGCGGCGGCTT
>DJXC01000210.1:0-3360 GCA_002449575.1 Ruminococcus sp. UBA7014 | reverse complement strand
ATCACCGGCGGCGGCTTCTATGAAAATATTCCACGTTCTCTGCCGAAGGGCATCTCTGCGCATATTAAAAAATCTGATGTCCAGATTCTGCCGATTTTCGACTTAATCGCAAGAAATGGACATATTCCGGAAAGAGACATGTTCAATACGTTCAATATGGGCGTTGGCATGATTCTTTCTGTAGCACAGGAAGATGCTGACAGAGCTGTGGAAATTCTGAATCAGACTGGCGAAGATGCCTATATTCTTGGGGAACTGGTGGAATCCGAAGAAGGCGTTATCTTAGAATAATCTGCTGTTATGGATGGACTTGCACAATTTACTGCTTTCTTTTTATGTGCCACAACACTGGTATTTTACTGGTGGGCAATCAGTGCCTATATGCGTGAGAATGAGGGAATTCTTCCTGTGGCTTCTTTAACAGATATGAAAGCCTTAATCGTTGGTTCTGTTATCATACTGATTCTGAGTATTGCCGGTTTGGGGCTTGGCACAATGTCTGTTTTCTGTGGAATGCTGATGGTCTGGGATGTTGTACAGATTATCAGATTAAGCCATCAGATAAGTCAGGAAATAGAGACAACAGCTGTTGTGAAAAAATATGAATCAAGATTATTTAAAATCAGTCACTATGGAAAATACGGCGGAAGCTATACAGATGAATATACTTTTCTTGCGCCTGTGATGTGCTATGAAGCAGACGGACAGGAGCTGGAATCTGTATCACAGATATGGTCACAGAACTGCGAACTGGAAGAAGAGACAGAATGCATCATTTGCTACAGTGCTGTCAATCCGGAATTATTCTGGTTTCCGGAACAGAAAAGCAAGATTACACTGCCTTATTGTGTGGGGCTGTGTGTTTCGGCAATATGTTTGATTGGCTGGCTTGCAGTTTATGTTTCAGCATAAAAGGAGATTTATCAAATGAAAAATATGCTTATATCCGCACATGCTGTTATTTGATGCTATGGGTGCGTTGCGTTTTATTCTATGTGCTTTCATACTGATATTCTATTGGCGTGCAGTCAGGGAATATGCCCGGTGGTCTGCCGGAATTCTTCCGGTGGCAACTGCGACGGACATCAAAGCATTAATTGTCGGCACTGCGGTGATACTGATTCTGAGTATCGCAAAGCCCGGACTGGATATTCCGATTGTTTTCTGTGGTATGCTGATGTTATGGAATGTTGTGCAGATTGTCAGAATCAGTCATCAGATAAATCAGGAAATAGAAACTACTGCTGTCATGAAAAAATATGAATCAAAATTATTGAAAATCACATATACTCCAAAAGGCGGCAGAAGCTATACAGATGAATATACTTTTCTTGCGCCTGTGATGTGCTATGAAGCAGACGGACAGGAGCTGGAATCTGTATCACAGATATGGTCACAGAACTGCGAACTGGAAGAAGAAGCAGAATATCTGATTTGTTACAGTGCTGTCAATCCGGAATTATTCTGGTTTCCGGAACAGAAAAGCAAGATAACACTGCCTTATGTTGTGGGGCTTTGTGTTTCAGCAATATTTTTTGTATGCTGGCTTGCATTCTATTTTTCGATATGAAAAAATATAATAGAAATTCTGGCATAAAGGAGAAATTTTTTTGAAAAATATCATTGTACTGGTTTCCGGAGGCGGAACAAATTTACAGGCTCTCATCAATGCACAGGAAAACGGAGAGATGAAAAACGGAAAAATTACCTGTGTGATTTCCTCAAATCCGGATGCCTATGCACTCCGGAGAGCTGAAAATCATGGGATTCCGGCAAAAGTTCTCAACCGGAAAGATTATCGGAATAATCAGGAATATACACAGGATTTGTTAAAATTATTGGAATCTGAAAAGGCAGACCTGATTGTTCTCGCCGGATTTATGATTATTCTGGACAAAGCGTTGATTCAGGCTTATGAAAATAAGATTATCAATGTGCATCCGTCGCTGATTCCGTCCTTCTGCGGTGATGGCTTCTATGGTCTGCACGTTCATGAAAAGGCACTTGAAAAAGGTGTCAAGCTGACAGGCGCAACTGTGCATTTCGTCAACGAAATCTGTGACGGCGGTGCAATTATTTTACAGAAGGCTGTCGAAATTCAGAACGGTGATACCCCTGAAATCTTGCAAAAACGTGTCATGGAACAGGCAGAATGGAAGATTCTTCCGCAGGCGGTCAGCCTGTTCTGTGAAGACAGACTGACAGTTATCGGCAATCATGTTTATATTGATTATCATAAAGGAGAATAATTTATGAAAACTTTGAATATTTACGAAGAACTCGCAAATAATGCTTATCCGGGCAGAGGTATCATCATTGGCAAAACTGCTGACGGAAAATCCGCTGTGACAGCGTATTTCATCATGGGCAGAAGCGTCAACTCCCGGAACAGAGTCTTTACTGCTACAGAAGACGGTATCAAAACCGAAGCGGCTGACCCGTCCAAACTTTCTGACCCGCATCTGATTATTTATTCCCCGGTTCGTGTTCTGGGCAATAAGACGATTGTCACCAACGGTGACCAGACAGATACGATTTATGAACTCATGGACAAGCAGCAGACCTTTGAACAGGCTCTCCGCACCCGTGAATATGAAGATGATGCACCTAACTATACCCCCAGAATTTCCGGTATTATGCATATCGGTGAAGGCAAGTATAACTATGCAATGTCGATTATCAAGTCTGCTGACGGCAATCCCGACAGTATTGAAAGATTCACTTATTCTTATCATAATCCGGAAAACGGAATCGGACATTTCATTCACACTTACATGAGTGACGGCAATCCGCTGCCGAGTTTTGAGGGTGAGCCTAAGAAAATTACTGTTTCTGATAATATCAGTGATTTTACAGAAAAACTCTGGAATGCGCTGAATGAAGATAATAAAGTTTCCCTGTTTGTCCGCTATATCAATATTGAAACCGGTGAAACAGAAACTAAAATTGTCAACAAGTATACAAAAGCATGACACAGTTCCCGGAAAGGCAGACGATAAAATATATTCCTGCTTTCTGTCAGGAAGACGGCGAGGCAGTCGGTATTGCAGAAGATAACAGATATGTCTATATCCTCTGGAATGAACTGACAAATAATACAGAACTGTTTGAAATTTCCCATCAGGAATATCTTGCTTATCTCTATGCGGTACAGAAGCAGGATGAAACTGCTCTGGAAAATTTCAGGGCAGATATTTATCAGCAGAAAACCTGTATTGCTTATGAAAATTCAAATTATGAACCGAATCCGGTAAAATTTGTACAGCAAGGTTCAGAAATCTGGCAGGTATATTTTGATTTTATCACAAGCCATATTGTGACAGATGCTGAATTTTCCGGTAATACTGTCATATTAAAAAC
>DJXC01000024.1 GCA_002449575.1 Ruminococcus sp. UBA7014 | reverse complement strand
CTGTTTTGAAGCCGGAATTCCTTGTTTTTTCTGGGATAATGGAGAAGAATATGACCGGTTAGCTTTCCAGTGGCGGACTCCCGGCTTGATTGAAGCATTACAGCACGCTGTCAGCGGTGAGGACTACGAAGTCACAAAGTCATAAATAGCAGAAAAATCAGAAAGCAGCATCTGCTTTCTGATTTTTTAGTATTACTTACTCTTCAAACAGCGGTGTTGAAAAATAGCGTTCCGCAGTGTCGGGCAGAATTGTGACAACTGTCTTTCCTTTGCCGAGTTTCTTAGCCAGTTTCAAAGCGGCTGCAACGTTTGTACCGCTGGAAATGCCGCACATTAAGCCTTCTTCACGGGCAAGGCGTTTTGCCGTTTCCAGAGCTTCGGCATCTGTGACGACATAAATATCATCATAGATATTCTGATTCAGAATTTCCGGAATAATACCGTCTCCGATACCCATCTGAATATGTGTGCCGATAGTTCCGCCGGCTAAGATAGCAGCATTTTCCGGTTCGACTGCCCAGATTTCAATATTCGGATACTGTGCTTTCAGTACTTCACCGATTCCGGTAATTGTGCCACCTGTGCCAATGCCGCTGCAAAAGCCATCAACGGGCTTTGCTGCCTGCATCATGATTTCAAGGGCTGTATGATTTTTATGTGCAAGCGTATTATCCGGATTTTCAAACTGCTGCGGAACAAAAACATTCGGATTTTTTGCTTTCATTTTGACAGCAGTCTGCACACATTCGTCAATACATTTTCCGATATCTCCGGCATCATGGATTAAGCGGACTTCTGCGCCGTAATGTCTGACAAGTTTCCGGCGTTCTTCGCTGACGGAATCAGGCATGATAATAATTGTCCGGTATCCCTTGACTGCACCCACCAGAGCCAGACCAATTCCCTGATTACCGCTTGTCGGCTCGACAATAATAGAATCCTTATTGATAAGCCCTTGCTGTTCAGCTTGTTCAATCATATTGAGAGCGGTTCTGGTTTTGATAGAGCCACCAGCATTAAGGGCTTCCATCTTGACAAGAATTTCCGCACTGTCTTTGTCAGGCATATGATTCAGACGGATGAGGGGGGTATTTCCCACGGCTTCTAAAATATTCTGATAAATCATGTAAAAATCTCCTTTAAAATTGATAACTATTACATTATATCACATTGGCAGAAAAAAAGCAACTCGAACGCTTTACTTTTTTTGAAAAATATGTTATACTGGAATTATTATTCATACAGGAGAAATGTATTATGGGAATTTATCAATTAATTAAAACTGAAAACAGAGCAAGACGAGGTCAGGTCACGACCGTTCATGGAACATTTCAGACACCGTGCTTTATGAATGTCGGCACATCAGCAGCAATCAAAGGCGGTGTTTCCTCTCCGGAACTTATAGATTTAAAATGCCAGGTAGAACTGTGTAACACTTATCATCTGCATTTAAGACCCGGTGACAACATTATCCACCAAATGGGCGGACTGCACAAATTCATGAACTGGAAACGTCCGATTCTTACTGACAGCGGCGGATTTCAGGTATTTTCTCTGGCAAAGCTGCGTAAGATTAAAGAAGAAGGGGTTTATTTCCAGTCACATCTGGACGGTTCACGGCTATTTATTTCACCGGAAGTCAGTATGCAGATTCAGTCAAATCTGGCATCTACCATTGCAATGGCATTTGACGAATGTGTGGAAAATCCTGCACCTTATGACTATTCTGCAAAGTCCTGTGAACGGACAACACGCTGGCTTGTCCGCTGTAAAGACGAAATGCAGCGGCTGAATACACTGCCGGAAACTATCAATAAAAATCAATTATTATTTGGCATCAATCAGGGCTGTACGTTTGAGAAACTAAGAATTGAACATATGCAGCAGATTGCTGAACTCAACCTTGACGGTTATGCTGTCGGCGGGCTGGCAGTTGGTGAACCGACAGAAGAAATGTACAGAATTCTTGACTGTGTCGTTCCGTATATGCCCTCTGACAAACCACGGTATTTAATGGGAGTCGGTACACCTTCAAATATTATTGAATCTGTTGCAAGAGGAATTGACATGTTCGACTGTGTCATGCCAACCAGAAACGCCCGTCACGGGACTATCTTTACATGGGCAGGAATGCGTCACATGAAAAATCTGACTTATCAGACCGACCCTCGCCCGATGGATGAAGAATGCGGCTGTCCTGCCTGCCGGAACTTTTCGAGAGCGTATGTGCGGCATCTGTTCAAGGCGAATGAAATGCTTGCCGGACGGCTGACCGTCATTCATAATTTATATTTCTATAATACATTGACAGAAAAAATCCGTGATGCGCTTGATAACGGTACATTTGAAGCGTTCCGAGCTGAATATTCCAAGAAACTGGCAAAAAAAGCCCCTGATGATTAACTAAAATTCTGAATCAGAGAGGAAGCCTGTTTGATGAATGTATTTGAAATTCTGCTGACGGCTGTCGGCTTGTCCATGGATGCGTTTGCTGTTGCGGTAACAGATGGATTATGCTGTACTGACCTGAAAAAACGGCAGATGCTGGAAATTGGCATTTGTTTCGGAATCTTTCAGGGCATTATGCCACTGACAGGCTTTTTTCTGGGAAAGGCATTTGAAAATTATATTACTGCGGCTGACCATTATGTCGCATTGTTATTGCTGGGCTATATTGGCATCAGCATGATTGCAGATGCTGTCCGGGAAGCGAAACGAACCGAACCGGAACACTGTGAACTCCGCCTGAAAACGCTGCTGTTACAGGGCATTGCAACCAGTATCGATGCACTGGCAGTCGGGGTAAGCTTTGCCGCTCTGGCAAATATTCATATTTATTATGCTGTTTCTGAAATTGCTGTGATAACCTGTCTTTTCTCGCTGATTGGAGTCCGGTGCGGCAGAAGATTTGGCAGAAAGCTCGGCAGTCGTGCCATGCTGACAGGCGGTGTGATTCTCGTTTGTCTGGGCTTGAAAATTTTCATTGAACACCTGTTTTTTGCATAATCAGAAAGGAACTTTTTATGAGTATTGAAATCCGTACTGTCCAGCCGGAAGATTTAGAACGGCTGACCTTGATAGAATCCATCTGTTTTCCGCCGGAAGAAGCCGCTGATTCTGAAAAAATCAGCAGCCGGCTGAAAACATTTCCGGAGCATTTCTTTGTTTTGACGGAAAATCAGCAGATTGCCGGATTTATTAACGGGCTGGTTTATGATTCTCCGGTGCTGATTGATGAAATGTTTGAAGATGCCTCTCTGCATGACGAAAACGGCGGTTATCAGATGATACTGAGTCTTGCCATTTCGCCGGAATATCAGCATAAAGGCTATGGAAAGCAATTGTTACAGCAATTCATTACTTCTGCCAGATTGCAGAACCGGAAAGGCATCACGCTCACCTGTAAAGCAGAACTGATTTCTTTCTATGCAGAATCCGGATTTGTAAATCAGGGAAAATCTGATTCTGTTCACGGTGGTTTTGAGTGGTACGAAATGCGAATATTATTTTAAACTAAAAATCCGGCTGGAGTCTGCATGTTCCAGCCGGATTTCTTTGGAGATGGAAGTTTTGAAATTTTAATTACTTGGCAAGTGCTTCACCGAGAGCCTTGCAGGCAGCAAGAGCATCATCATCAGGAGCTTCATTTGCAATCACAGGTTCTGCCACCAGATTTGCGCCTGCTGACTTGGCATCTTCTTCCCAGTTGCGCATCCATTCACCGTCACCCCAGCCATAAGAGCCGAACAATGCAATGTTTTTGCCGTTTAAGTTAGCCTTAACTGCATCCCACATGGGCTGGAATTCGTCTTCTTCGAGGACTTCTGCGCCCATTGCCGGACAGCCAAAAGCAACTGCATCGAAATTGTTCAGCTTATCAGCAGAAAAATCAGCGGCAGTAATCAGTTCTGCGCCTGCTGCTTCTGCAACGGCATTTGCCATAGCTTCTGTATTTCCTGTCTGACTCCAATAAACAACTGCTGTTTTACTCATGATAAAAATCATCCTTTCAAAATTTTGAATTTTAAGTTAGCTCTAGCTAATCAACACTATCTATTATAGCTTTTTTTATATTGCTTATCCACTCCAAAAAGAAAGAAAAGCAATCCATTCAGACATTTTCTAGAATATAGCATTGACTTTATACTGAAAGTATGATATAATAAAAACATATTTTTGGGAAAGATGTGTGATAAAACATGAAAAAAATAAACAAATTTTTTCTTGCAGGGGTATTGTGTCTGCTGGCAGCAAGTTCAGGCTGTGCCAAACAGCAAATCACTTCTGAAACAGAACAAAATCCGTCAGATATAGGAATTCGTACAATTTCAGACCTTGAAGGAAAGCGAATCGGCACACAAATTGGTACTACCGGGCTGATTTATGCTGAAGACATTCCGGGAGCACAGATGCAAAGCTTTACCAAACCTAGTGCCGCTCTCAAAGCCCTGAAAGAAAATAAAATTGATGCTGTCATTCTGGATAATGAACCCGCAAAAACACTCACAGCAGATGATGAATCTTTCCGGATTCTCTATGAAGCACTTGTGGAAGAAGAATATTCCATTGCTTATGCCAAGGACAATACAGAATTAGGGAAGCAAATTGACGATGCACTCTCCTCACTCAAGGAAGACGGCACACTGGAAAAAATTACAAGTCACTGGATTGGCGAAGATGCTGACCAGATTCCCTATCATCCTGACAAGAGTGTTTCCAGAGATGGTACACTGATTATGGCAACTAATGCAGAATTTCCGCCTTATGAAAGCAAAACTTCTTCCGGCGAAATTGTCGGAATTGATGTGGATATGATGAACGCTGTATGCGATAAAATTGGCATGAATCTGGAAATCAAAGATATGCCCTTTGATTCTGTACTTGTCTCTGTACAGAACGGAAAAGCAGATGTTGGCGTTGCCGGCATTTCTGTCACGCCGGAACGTCAGGAAGAAGTCGCTTTTTCTCAGAGTTATGCAGTTTCTAAGTTAGTCGTTGTTGTCCGGAATGAATAAAAAAGAAAATCTGTCTTCTTGGAATACCCTGTGCTTCACAGGGTATTCTTGTCAATTCTGTTGAAAAAATTCATAAAATGCAGAAATATATTTTCTGTTTCCCATACTAAAAAATTCTTGACAAAATTGCATTTTTATGTTATACTTCTATTTGTATTTAAAATTCAGTAAGCTTTAACTTACTTGAAAAAAGAAAATGTATAAATACAGTATTTTTTACTAGTTAGGAGAATTGAATCATGAAAAAATGCAAGACAATTGCTGTTCTGACCGCAAGTCTGGCACTGGCTGTCAGTGCCGTTCCGTTTGCCGCTTCTGCTGCTGATACAGATTATATTTACGGAACAATGGATATTCCATATGCTGATTTTTACAAGGCAGAACTGGCTGACAGCAGTAATGCTTATGAAGTTGATGCTGTTTCTTCTGCAACTAATACCAAATGGGCTAAGAACGGCGAAGGTGAACTTTTTGAAGGTTCTTATCACAGCGAAGCCGCCGAAGATGGTTCAGGACAGATTCTTGGTGTAACTTATCCGGTAGCTATCACACAGGCTGACCTTGATGCACTGACAGACAAGTATCATTTTACTGCTCTGGAAGAAACTCCGGCAGCTTATAAAACAGTGACCGTAACAGACGGCAAGGCTGCATTTTCTGCTGTTAATGATGCTGAACCGCAGACTTTTAATGCAGAAATCAACCTCAGCACAGAAACGCCGTGGGGTGACTATGTTATTTCCGTCAATGCTGCTCCGGAAGATTTAGGCGCAATTTATGGCGCAGTTATTAAGACTGCCGAAGGACATTCCTATGCAATGCGTCATGAGCAGAATATCTGGAGAGGACAGTTTGCCTGGAGTTCCGGCATCAAGACAAGCGAACCGCACGGCAACACCCTCGATTTTGAAGATTACCAAACCCTGATGGGCGAAACAATCAATCAGATTGTCTATATTGCAAAATCTGGTTACTATACAGTGAATACAGAAACTTATGTACCTGTCAAGTTTGAAAACACACTAACGGCTGAAAACGGCAAAGCCGGTACAGGCTCTGTCAACTGGACACAGACCGGATTTCCGGAAGACTATCAGCTTACTGGCACAGTAGCCGAAAATTTCTCTGTCGGTGAAGATGGTGTCATTGCCTATACCAATGCAGTTCCTGGCTCTTATACACTGACTGTTTCTGATGAAAACAAGAAATATGCTTCTTTCACAACAAGTTTTATTCTCAGTACGGAAGATTTACCTGTTGCCTATGATAAAGAAAATCATAAACTTGTTGCTGCTGAAAACTTTACAGAAGAACAGGCTGCTAACTTTATTAAGAATCTGGCAAATGTCAATGTCAATGAAAAAGATTATTCTGCATCTGGAAGAGGTGCGGTAGCGATTATTGACAAAGATGGTGTTATCAACTTTGAAGCTG
>DJXC01000192.1 GCA_002449575.1 Ruminococcus sp. UBA7014 | reverse complement strand
TATAAGTAAGGAGATTCCATGCTGAATATTTTTAAAATTTATATTGAAAATCAGCTTGAAATTATCCAATATGCACCAGAAGCCGCTCTGCTGTCTGAGCGGGCGGTTTCTGGATTTGCGGATAGTCTTGCTGATGTGTTGGAACGTGTGACAAAAAGCACCGTGACAAACTGGATTGTGGAAGAAATCACTCCGGAAAATCCTTTTGCAGCATTCACACCGGATTTGATGACTAATGAACAGCGTGAAAAAGCCAAACAGTCTATTTGTGACAAGATAACACACGGACAGCTTATGATTCCTGAACCCCTGCTGTCGATTCTGAATCTGCGGTTTAAAAATCTGACAGAGGCATTTTTAGAAATGCTTCAGCGTATGTCAGAACATCGGGAAGAAATATGTCAGGTTCTATTGAACGGAAAATGTTATAATCAAATTGAAGATATCATCTTTTCGGCAGGAGATACTCACAATCACGGCAGAGCGGTGATGATTCTGGAAACGGATGCCGGAAAACTGGTCTATAAACCGCATGATATGCGTGGAGAACAGCATATTTACGAGTTAGCAGACAGATATTTTTCAGATGTGATTGGAATTCCGAAATGTATTGCATTTGAGGATAAATTCGGGGTATGTGAATTTATTGAGAAACAGCGTTCCGAAGGCGAAGCGGCGGCAAAATTGTTTTATCATCGTCTTGGAGGAACGGCGGCAGTCATGAAAATGCTCGGCAGTACAGATATGCATATCGAAAATATCACATGTTATGCAGACAAGCCGTATATTCTGGATTTGGAAACGATAATTTCTCCTGAAATCGAAAATCTGGATTATCAGAAACTGCATCCGGAACTTTGGAAGATGAAATCCCGTTCTCTGTATCTTTCCTGTCTGCTTCCCAGTGAGCCGAAAGGAAAACAGTATAGCGTTCTGATGAATACGGATAACAGCGGCTGTGCTCCTGTTGTAAATGGGAAATATGTTTCTGTAAAAGAATATTTTTCAGAATTTCTGAAGGGCTATCACAGAATTTATCAGCAGATTCTGAAAAACAGAAACGAACTGATAAATTTTGTCAGAGAGTTTTCTTCACAGATGCCTGTCCGGCTTCTGATAAGAAATACACAGTATTATTTTGATACGATTCAGAGATTATATCATCATAACACGCTTTCTTCACAGGAGAATTGTCAGAAAACAAGCGAAATCCTTTCAAAAATCATGCAGAACAATATCCGCAGTGACTTCATCAATGCAGTCGAGAGCGAAATCGTACAGATGCAGAGAGGCGATATTCCTTATGTTTATACCTATGCAGACAGCGAAAATCTATATTCAGACAGAAAGATAGTCGCAGAATCTGTATTTCAGAAAACAGCAGCACAGCATATTCTGGATAATCTTTCTGCAATGGGTGAAAAAGATGAGGCTTTTGATTTGACTTTGCTTGAAAGAAGTATCATGCAGTATCCTGCAAAACTGGACAAATCCGAACAGGATAAAAAAACGATTCTGTATCGGGAAGAACATATTTTATCAAGAGAACAGGCTTTGCACGAAGCTGAAAAGTTATCCGGACTTGTGTATGATTTGCGGATTGCGTCACCTGACGGAAAATTATTCTGGGGATATATCAACGAATCAGATTTTTCATTCCGGTTCTGTGAAACTGGTTTGACAAGTGGCTTGATGGGAATCGCAGTCTTTTCAGCGGCATGTGCATTCATTTCTGAGAACGACAGGATAAAAGAGCAGGCTGAAAAAACTGTCAATGAGATTGTCATCGAATTGAACCGGATGTATGACTATCTGAAAGAAAAGAATTTTTCAGCGGAACATGCTCCATTTTTAGGAGAATCCGAAGGTGTCGGCGGAATCCTGACAGGGCTTGCTTTGTTGAGAAGATATACTAACAGAACGGATATTGCAGACTTACAGAAGAAAACACTTGATACAGTCAGTCAGTTTGATTTGTTAAAATACGGTGCACCGGACAGAATGATTGGCATGTCCGGACTGGTTTCGGCTCTGTGCCGTTTTGAAGAATATCATGATAGAAAAGAGCTGATAAAACAAGCGGCAGACAGCTTATTGGCTATGAAAACGCTGAAATATCAGAATCGTATTTTATGGAAATCGTTTCCGGAAACTGCCCGTCCCATCAGCGGAGGCGGACACGGAATTGCAGGCATTGCAGAAGCCTTGTCAGCCGCCGCAAATGTTCTGCATGAAGCATCTTATCTTCCTGCAATTGAGGAAGCATTACAGTTTGAACGTGACAGCTACAGTACAAAATTCGGCACATGGAGCGATTTGCGTTCCTATCCCCCAACCGGATATATGCACGGCTACTGTTCCGGTGCTCCTGGTATCGGAATTATGCTGAACCGTATGAAACAAAATCATTATACAAGTTCTGTTCTGGAAGAATGCAGAGAGCTTGCTTCTCAGAGTGTGAACAGACTGCCTTTGAATTATCGTGACCATTTATGCTGCGGAAATTCTGCTGTTGTGGAATACTATCTTTCTGCCAGAAAACAGGAAGAAGCCGGAAAAATATTATCCGCAATGCAGAAACGCTGTGAAGAATCTGGAAATTATCGCTATATGGGGCATCAGTTCCATAATTCCGTCACAGCATCTTTATTTTATGGTGCAGGCGGAATCGGTTATGAAATGCTCAGATATGCCGAACCAGATAAAATTTTATCCGTTCTATGAGGTGAAATAATGAAAAAATTAATCTATACAATGAATATCTGCATATTAGTATGCCTGATGCTCACAGGCTGCGGAACAGAGAAAACTCCGGTCAGCAGTATTCCTCAGAAATCCGCTGAACAGGCAACTGCTGTTTCACAAACAGATACAATTGATTATCTTGTGCTTGTCAACAAGGAAAATCCGCTTCCGGAAGATTGGGAAAACATAGTCGAAACAATTCACATGACCAATTCCCTCGGAGATGATGTAGAAGTTGAGAAAGCTGCCTATGATGCCTATCTGGAACTGAAAGCCGCTCTGGAGAAAGAGGAGTGTTCATTGACCTTGACTTTGCCCGCCGGAGTGTTGCCGAACAGCAAAGAATTGTGGATGAGTTTACTGAAACCTACGGTGAATATTATGTGCAGAATTATGTAGCTGTTCCGGGATATTCTGAACATCATACAGGTCTTGCACTTGATTTGTATCTGAATATTGATGGTGAAGACGTATATCTGAACGAAGATATGATAATGTATCCTGATATCTGGGATAAAATTCATGCCAAACTTGCAGATTACGGTTTTTTTCTGCGTTATCTTGACGGTAAGGAAGCTATTACCGGTTACAGCTATGAGCCGTGGCATATCCGCTATGTGAATGATACTGCAATTGCAAAGGAGATTACAGAAAAGGGCATTACATTAGAAGAATATCTGAACAGACTGCCCGTCACAGATGTTGCTCCACCGATGGATGGCAGCACAGATGCAATCACAATTGAGATTCATGCGGATGGTATGGGACAGTTTGCATTGGCAGAAGAAGGCGAAACACCGGAATTTGACCCGGATTTTCCGCATCAGGATTTTACCGTACATCTCTCTGCTCCGGAAAAATATGTACTGGTCGCAAAGGCTGATGATGGTGCAAAATTCGTGAAATGGCAAAAGGACAGCGAAGATTATTCTACTGATGCAGAAATTACAGTCGAATTTTCAGAAGATGCCAATTATACCGCTTTTTTTGAAAACGAGTAAGGAGCAAATTGATATGATGAAAAAAATAATATCTGTTATTATTCTTATTGCAGGCGGTATTCTGTTTCTTGTGCTGGGTTTCGGCAGCCTGAACGAAATCCGGAATTTTCCGCAGACAGAAGCATCTGTAGTTGCTGTAGAGCGTGAATGGGTGCCATCCGGTGATGGGGATGACACAGAACAGATTACAGTCCATGTTTCTTATACTGTGGATGGGAAACAGTATGAAGAAGTATTGCAGAATGCAAAGGACAGTCTTGAAAAAGGTGACCAAATCAGTGTGTATTATAATCCGCAGAAGCCTGAATATGTGTCCGGTGCAACCAAAGGAACGGCATTTATCCAGATTGGATTTGGTGTAATATGCCTCTTTGGTGCGGTTGTTCTGGGATTCCGCACGCTTCTGAGACGTTAAGTAGGTGAAAAAATGTATTTCCGAATCCCTGAATATATTGGTCTGCGGAGCTGGCAGAAAGTGCCTTATGCGTATTATATCAAAAATCTGCCTTATGCACAGCCGTTGACCAGAAAAGAATTTGAAATCATGCAGCTCTGTGATGCAGAACATGATATTGCATTTAATGATACCATTGCAGAACTCGCCACAAGAAGATTGATTACCTCCTGTGAAAGAGGAGAAAAACCTTCTGAATGGTCGCTGTATCATCAGTATGATAACAGATATTTCCCTAAAATGAATCTGATGATAACCGGAAAATGTAATTATAATTGTCTGCATTGTTTCAATGCGGCAGATAATGCACCTTTGATGAGTGAATGGAGCTTTGAAGAACTCTGTGAATTGTTTCAGCAGACAAAAGAATGCGGTGTTCATGCCTT
>DJXC01000075.1:8837-9035 GCA_002449575.1 Ruminococcus sp. UBA7014 | reverse complement strand
CATCAGCACACCAAGCACGAGAGGATAAGTCATTGCACCTTTTATCGTATTATTCAGTTTGCTTTGTTTCTGATAATAGTTTGACAAATCCTGCATGATGGTATCCATATTACCGGACTGTTCACCAGCGGAAACCATGGCAACCATGAAGTCAGGGAAAACGCCTCTGTAGCGCATCAAAGCATCAGAGAAAGCTTC
>DJXC01000075.1:0-8739 GCA_002449575.1 Ruminococcus sp. UBA7014 | reverse complement strand
TGCCATACTTCCTTAGCATCTTGTGTCGGCTGTTCCTTGCTCAGAATATCAAGGGCTTTTACCAGAGTCAGACCGGAAGTCAGCATTGCAGCAAGCTGACGGCAGTTAAACGCAAGGTCTTTGGTTTTAAAGTTCTTGATAGTCTTTTTCTTCTCGATTTCTTTTTCCTCGTATTTGGTAACAGTATAGCCTTTGTCTTTCATTTGCTTCTGAAATTCCTTGATATCATCCGCATTGACAGTACCTCTGACCTGTTTACCAGTTGTTGTAGTAGCAACATAGGAAAAACTTTTCATTCGACCACCTCCAATAAAATTTAAGCTGCATAAAGTTTTTGGACAATATGCAATTCAGCATAATATCCCAGTATCTTAATTATACCATCTGCCTGAAAAAAATGCAACTGTATTTTTACATAAATCCAGAAATTTTTTTTAGAAATTTTCACTAAACCGGCATGAAGGGTATACAGAAAGTAATATTTTTTAAAAAAATATCAGTCAATTAAGAACTTTTTATTATATAAGTAAATATATTTAACTAAAATAAAAATCTGTTTTGGCGAAAATATTTATATATATTTTACAAAATTAATATTATTTTTTCAGCATAATTTATTATTTTTTAAAATCTTGTCATAAAATCGTGAACAAATATTATTTCTGCAAATCACTGATATAAGCTTTATGCAAGGCAACATCAGAAACAAAGGATGTACTGCCGGCATATTTACGCAGGACAGAAGCTGCCATATTATTAATCATGAGCAGGACTTCTTTAGGCTGTGTATTGCGGTACTGCATATAGGTCACATATGCGCCGTGAATCAGATAAGTCAGAATGACGTTAATTTCCAGACAGTTCCAGTCTTCATGCCGGGAAAAGATATATTCTTTCAGGCAGGTTTCCAGTCTGTAAGCAAGCATACCGGAACGGCTGTCAGAAAACAGAATACTGAGCAGACTTTCGTTTGCCATCAGCAGGCAGTACAATTCTTCATTGAAGCGGTCAGCATCTGTCAGCAGCATAGCAGGGTCAGAAAGCCCATGAAGAATATCATCAATCACTTCTTTTTCCAGCGATTCAGAAAGCTCATAGATGTCATGATAATGCAGGTAGAATGTTGCTTTATGAATTGGTGCTTTTTCGGCAAGTTCACGGATGGTAATTTTTTCGAGCGGCTTTTCACTTCGCAGCGCAAGGAATGCGTTGACAATGTTTCGTCTGGTGCGCTGTTGTCTTAAGTCCATAATTTCCCTCCTTTCAAAATAGATTGATTTTGTTTTTTGTCGTTTACACGACGGTTGTTAAAAAATACAGATTGCATCATTCTGGAAAACGGACTATAATAAAAACAGGCTTGCGAAAACCCATGCTATACATATTATAATAATATCATAAAATATATCTTTATGGGTATTGATTCTATTATAGCAGATTTCACAGAAATATGCAAGTATTTTTCAATCTTTTTTCACAGGGAGGATATTTTTTTGGATATTTACGGATTCTACACAGGAAAAATTTTTGATGCATACAAGCATCTTGGTGTACACAAGGCACAGGAGGGTTATACCTTCCGGGTATATGCGCCGCATACAGACCGGATTACTCTTGTCGGAGAATTTAATGACTGGCAGGACTGGGAGCTGAACCGGGGATTCAACGGGCATTTCTGGGAAGTGACTGTTCCGCAGGCAAAGGCAGGACAAAGATATCTTTACAATATCTGGCATAAAGACGGCTCTTACACGGAACATTGTGACCCTTATGGCTTTGGCATGGACAAAAGACCGGAATTCTGTTCTGTGATTCGTGATTTAGGAAAATATCATTTTCATGATAACAACTGGATGAAACAGCGTTCCGACTGTAAAGACAAGCCGCTGCATATTTATGAACTGCATCTCGGTTCTTGGAAACAGAAAAAAGAACATCCTTTTGCTGAAAGCGGAGAATTTTACAATTATGAAGAATTAGCAGACCAGTTAATTCCCTATCTGAAAGAAATGGGCTATAATTATGTTGAATTCATGCCTTTAGCGGAACACCCCTGTGATGCATCATGGGGCTATCAGACTACGGGCTTTTTTGCTCCGACTTCCCGTTACGGCACACCAGAACAACTGAAAATTTTAATTGACAAGCTTCATCAGAATCAAATTGGTGTATTACTGGATTTTGTCTTAGTTCACTTTGCCGTGGACAGTTATGGACTGGCAAAATTTGACGGTGCGCCTCTTTATGAATATCCAGATGCCGGGGCTGGTGTCAGTGAATGGGGCAGCTATAACTTTATGCATTCCAAAGGCGAAGTACAGAGTTTTTTGCAGTCCAATGCCTGTTACTGGCTGGAAGAATTTCATTTTGACGGTCTGCGGATGGATGCCATCAGCCGCCTGATTTACTGGCATGGTAAAAAAGAATGCGGTGTAAACAACAATGCCTTGCACTTTCTCAAAAACATGAATTCCGGACTGAAAGCAAAATTTCCCGGTTGTATGCTCTGTGCGGAAGATTCTACTGATTTTCCGAAAGTCACCGCTCCGGTATGGAGTGACGGTTTAGGTTTTGACTATAAATGGGATATGGGCTACATGAACGATACCCTCAATTATTTCCGCACTGACCCGCTTTATCGTTTTGGCAACTATGACATGCTGACTTTCTCTATGATGTATTATCATGCAGAATATTATATTCTTCCCTTCTCTCATGATGAAAATGTTCACGGAAAAGCAACTATTGTACAAAAAATGCACGGTCTGTATGATGGAAAATTTGCACAGGCACGGGCTTTCTATATGTATAATGCCATTCACCCCGGAAAACTTCTTGACTTTATGGGCAGTGAATTCGGTCAGCTCCGGGAATGGGACGAAACCAGAGAACAGGACTGGTTCTTGCTGAAATATCCCATGCATGATGCTTTTCATGAATATATCAAAAAATTAAATCATCTGTATTTAAATCATTCTGCCTTATTTGAACGTGATTATACAGAAGGCGGTTTTGAATGGCTGGACTGCAAACAAAATTTTCCCTGCTGTTACGCCATCAAACGGAATTCCTCAAAAGAGTCTGTCATTGGTGTATTTAATTTTGCAGGTGCGCCACAGGTTCACTATGTTCTGCATTGCGATGCCAAGCGGCTGACTGTTCTGCTGGATTCCAGTGCAGATATCTATAATGGCACACGCCCTGATACTGCCGGAACAGTCATTGAAGGAAATAACGGAGAATTTATCATTTCCCTGCCGCCGTTTTCCGGCATGTGCTTTCAGGTAGAATAATCTGAAAAATATACAAAAATTAAACTTTTTTAAAAAAAAGACTTGCAAAACAAAAAATTTTATTATATACTAGTATTACGGAGAATTTTATAATTAATACTAGGAGTGGAATTTATGAACATTCATGACACAAAAGAAGCCCTGGAACAAGGCAGGTTTGACACAATTTTAAAAAACATATATGCCTGTGCAGACTGTACTGCTTACAGAACACGTTTTTTGAATGCGATTGCTGCTTTTCAGGAGGAATTTCATGCTGATGAAATGACAGAAATCGGATTATTTTCCGCACCGGGCAGAACCGAACTGGGCGGTAATCATACCGACCATCAGGGCGGTCATGTCCTTGCCGGAAGTGTCAATGCAGATATTATTGCTGTCGCCGTCAAACGTGACAATATGGAAATTCATCTGAAATCTGAGGGCATGGATGCTGATTTTGTCGACTTGTCCGACCTGACTCCGCAGGAAGATGAAATCAATACTTCTGCTGCGCTGCTGAGAGGGATTGCTGCAAAATTTACGGAACTGGGCTATCCTGTAACTGGCTTTGATGCCTATACTACTTCAGATATCCTGAAAGGTTCGGGCTTATCATCTTCGGCAGCATTTGAAGTGCTTGCCGGAACTATCTGTTCTGCCTTTTTTGCAGATTCACAGATTCACGCTGTACAGACTGCACAAATCGGACAGTATGCCGAAAATGTTTATTTCGGCAAACCCTGCGGATTAATGGACCAGACAGCCTGTGCAGTCGGCGGCATTACAGCCATTGACTTCCGGGCTGAAAATCCGGAAATCACACAGATTTCTGTCGACTTGCAGAAAGAAGGCTATGCTCTTTGTATTATTGATACAGGGGCTGACCATGTTGATTTAACTGCTGCCTATGCGGCAATTCCTGCCGAAATGAAAAATATTGCCAAAATGTTCAGTAAAGAAAGACTTTCTGAAATTACAAAAGAAGAATTTTTCTCTCATCTTGCCGGACTCCGCCGGACATGTGGTGACAGGGCTGTTCTCCGTGCTTTGCACTATTTTGCAGATGATGCCCGTGTCGGCAGACAGGTAAACGCTTTACAAAATGGCAATTTTGAACATTTTCTGCAAGAAGTCAGAGATTCCGGGCGTTCTTCTTTCCAGTATCTCCAGAACGTTTCTGTCTATGACAAACCTGAAAAACAGGAAGTCGCTGTCACGATTGCCCTGTGTGAAGAACTGCTTGACAGCCGGGGTGCAGTGCGTGTTCATGGCGGCGGATTTGCCGGAACTGTACAGGCTTATGTCCCTTTGGACTATGTTCATGATTTCAAAACACAGATTGAAACATTTCTTGGTGTGGACAAGTGTCATGTGTTCCAGATTCGCAATACAGGTGCGATTCAATTATTTTCAAATCAGGAGGAAATTACTTTATGAAATCCAGTTTACTGAAAAAATTTACTGCTGCTTTCTGTGCAGGCACATTGCTGACATTTCCGTTTTATGGCATGACTGCTTATGCTGAAGATACAGCTACAGAAACAGAAATAAAATCTGCTCATGAAATGGCAGAAGAATTAACAGCTTCTATGCCCCTCAGACAAAAAATAGCCCAGATGATTATGCTGAATATCCGTTACTGGAGCGAAGACGGCAGTACAGAAAACAGAAGCGGTCAGACAACTTTAATTTCACCTGTAGAAGAGCTGCTTGAAAAATATGATTTTGCTGGTACGCTTTTGTTTGCAGATAATGTTGTCGGCACAGAACAGACTACCCGTTTCACAGATGCACTGCAAACAGCCGCTTCCAAAGGGGATTATGATATTCCTCTGCTGATTTCTGCTGACCAGGAGGGCGGTTCTGTCAGCCGTCTGAAAACAGGTACAAATACCTGCGGAAATATGGCACTTGGTGCAACTAATGATACACAGCTTGCTTATGAAAATGCCTCTATTATCGGTTCAGAACTTTCTGCTGTAGGAATTAATCTGGATTTTGCGCCGGTAATGGACATTAACAATAATCCTAAAAATCCGATTATTAATATTCGTTCTTTCTCCTCCGAACCGGAATTAGTCTGCCAGATGGGAACTTCTTTCATCAAGGGACTTTCAGAGCATCATATTATCAGCACTGCAAAGCATTTTCCCGGTCATGGTGACACTGATACAGACAGTCATACCGGACTGCCACTGATTGACAAATCCTATGAACAACTGAAAGAACATGAACTGATTCCGTTTCAGGCGGCTATGGATGCCGGCATTGATGCCGTTATGACTGCACATATCCAGTTTCCGCAGATTGAAACAGAAACTTATACTTCCATTTCTACCGGAGAAGAAATTTATCTGCCGGCTACACTTTCCAAAACAATTTTAACAGACATCATGCGGAAAGACATGGGCTTTCAGGGTATTATTGTAACGGACGGAATGCAGATGGATGCACTGAAAAAAAATTATGACATCTATGAAACTGCTGTGCTTGCCATTAATGCCGGAGTAGATATTCTGCTAGAACCGGTTACTGTCTGGTCACCTGATGACATTACTTTCTTAGAAACTTATCTTGACAAACTGGAAGAGGCTGTGACTGACGGCAAAATTCCGGAAAGCAGAATCAATGAATCCTGCACCAGAATTCTGGAACTGAAATATCAGAAACAACTTTTCCAGAAACCAGAAGAAGACATTGAACAAAGAGTAAAAAATGCACTCAGTCTTGTCGGTTCAGAAGAACATCATGCGAAAGAACTTGAAATCGCCGGAAAAGCTGTCACACTGATTCAGAATCAGGACAATGTCCTTCCGCTTGCACTGGAAGAAAACGAAAGAATTGCATTCTTCTATCCTTCTGCAAATGCAAAAAATTCTTTTGTCTATGCATTTGACAAACTCAAGAAAGACGGCACAATTCCGGAAACTGCCGAAGCTGACTTTATCTGCTGCAAGGATACTACTCCGGAAGAATGTTCAGAACTTATCAGCAATGCCAAAGCTGTTGTTATTTCTTCTGAAAACTGGGGAGAAAGCGAATTTAACCCCGCATCTGATGACGGAACACAGGCAAAATTCATTGACGAACTGACAGCACTTGCTCACAGTCTGGAAAAACCTGTCATTGTATTAAGCATGACCTATCCTTACGATGTGGCAAGATACACTGCTGCTGATGCAGTCTTAGCCGCCTATGGCAGCAAAAAAATGACTGTGATTCCGGAAGAATATAACGGTGAACTTGCCACTTATGGTCCGAATTATCCGGCAGCGATTATGACCGTTTTTGGTGCATTTTCTCCTTCCGGAAAACTGCCGGTCACAATTTATCAGCTTTCCGAAGACTATAAATTCACAGATGAGGTACTTTATCCCTTCGGATATGGTCTGACTTATCTTACAGAAGAACCTGAAACGGAGACAGAACCGGAAACCGAGCCACAGCCGGAAACAACGGCTTCTCCCAAGCCGCCGACTACTTCCAGCAATCAGAAGCAGACGACAACAGCCCGTGCCAAAAGTTCCGCTTCTTCCACGACAGCAAACAGCTCTGCTTCCAAGACTGCAAGTCCGGCAACAGGTGAACCCTCTGCCGCTGGAATTACAGTTGCTGCACTGGCGGCGGCAGTTTCCCTGCTGTTCACCTGTAAAAAATCCAAAAAATAAAGAAAGGAATTTTCATTATGAATAAA
Source organism: Ruminococcus sp. UBA7014 (assembly GCA_002449575.1). Classification (GTDB taxonomy): domain Bacteria; phylum Bacillota; class Clostridia; order Oscillospirales; family Ruminococcaceae; genus UBA3855. The sequence continues at coordinate 1,770 of DJXC01000075.1, read as the reverse complement.
ATTTTAGTTACCGGCGGTGCCGGATTTATCGGAAGTCATACCTGTGTGGAATTTCTGGATTCTGGCTATGAAGTTGTCATTCTCGATAACTTAAGCAATTCCAAAGAAGAAGCTGTCCGCAGAATTGAAAAAATCACCGGAAAATCTGTTGTTTTCTATAAAGCAGATATGCGGGATGAAGCCGCTGTCAGAAAAATCTTTCAGGAACAGGAAATTTCCGCTGTTGTGCATTTTGCAGGACTGAAAGCTGTCGGCGAATCTGTTGCCAAGCCTCTGGAATATTATGAAAATAATCTGAATGGTACTTTTGTATTATTAAAAGTAATGCGTGAATTTGGCTGCAAGACAATTGTATTTTCTTCTTCTGCTACAGTTTACGGTATGAACAATCCCGTTCCCTATATCGAAGGAATGCCCACATCTGCAACAAATCCCTATGGCTATACTAAAGTTATGATTGAACAGATTCTTTCTGATTTCTGTGCTGCTGACCCGGATTTCTGTGCAGTTGCCCTGCGTTACTTCAATCCTATCGGCGCACACAAAAGCGGTTTAATCGGCGAAGACCCCAATGGTATCCCGAATAATCTGCTGCCTTATATCGGTCAGGTAGCTATTGGCAAATTACAGCAGTTATCTGTATTCGGCAATGACTATGATACTCCTGACGGTACAGGTGTCCGTGATTATATTCATGTTGTGGATTTGGCAAAAGGTCATGTTTGTGCGCTTGCTTATGCTGAACAGCACAAAGGCTTTATGCCGATTAATCTCGGCACAGGTCATGGCGTGAGTGTTTTGGAAATGGTTCATGCTTATGAAAAAGCCTGTGGTCATGAAATCAACTATAGAATTACAGACCGCCGCCCTGGTGATATTGCTTCTTCTTATGCTAATGCAGAACGTGCAAAAAAGCTTCTTGGCTGGGAGGCACACGAAACACTTGAAACCATGTGTGAAGACAGCTGGCGTTTCATGCAGCAGAATCCAAACGGTCTTTAATTTTCTTCTGATTTGATTTTGTCATGTCTTTTATTTTTGTTCTATCATTTGCACTTGTGATAATTATTATTGGTCTGTTGCTGATTCTGATACTCAGCAGCAGACTGTTTTTCCAGAAAAAAGTCTATACAGTGCATAAACCGCCGGTTACTGTTCCGAAAGTTTATACTGAAACGGCTTTTCTGCTCCAGAAAATTGACGAACGCCGCCGGACGATGGATGAATATCATCATACAAAAATCACAGATGAATATTTTGAACTTGTTTTTGAGCTGCAAAGCGGTGAAATACTAAGAATCAGCTGCTCTAAAACAGCTTATCATGATATTGAATTCCGTAAACCTGGTACACTCACATACAGTGACGGCAGACTGATGCGCTTCCGTACCGAAGAACATGTCATTTATGACGGATATCATCAATTCTGAATGTGAAAATTTCTGGAAATTTTCTGTCACCCTCTTGCAAGTTATCAAAAAAAGTGCTATACTATATATATCAAATATTAAAGGCAGCAATTTTGCTGTCAATTTCAGAGAGAAAGAAGCGTTTGTTTTTTATGACAAAAATTACAATTTTCTCCGGATTTCTCGGAGCAGGCAAAACCACCCTTATCAAAAAGCTGATTGCAGAAGCCTATCAGAACGAAAAACTTGTTCTGATTGAAAATGAATTTGGTCAGATTGGCATTGACGGCGGATTTTTACAGGATGCTGGTGTTGAAATCACAGAAATGAATTCCGGCTGTATCTGCTGTTCACTGGTTGG
>DJXC01000206.1 GCA_002449575.1 Ruminococcus sp. UBA7014 | reverse complement strand
CTACAGGCGGGGGAGGATGTCACGTAATGATGAAGAAGAGATGTTTCCTCGCAGAAGCGTTTTGACGGGGGAGTGGTATGTTTCTGAAATTGCTTCTTTTGATAATGAACCGGAAATGTTTTTTTCTGTGCAGACAGCTTTTCTTGGTATGGATTTAGGCTACCCGGATGATTATCTTGGTTTGGAAGTCATGCTGTATTATGATGAAACTGCCGGGAATTTTCTTCTGGATGGTGTTAACAGTGAGGCTTTGTAAATATTTTCAAAAATTTCCGTGAATTTTTAAAAAGCCCTTGACTTTTATACTGTAATGTGCTAAAATATAAAAAAGCACAATCATGAAAGGAAACGGAAATCATGAAAAATCAAAACAGCCGAAAAAATAATACTTCTGCGATTGACGAACTATATGAAGCGATTCTTTGTCTGGAAACTAAAGAAGAATGTGAAGCTTTTTTTGCTGACCTGTGTACCGTACTGGAATTGCAGACTATCTCCCAGAGACTGCAAGTGGCAAAAATGCTCCGTGACCATCGTGTTTATCATGACATTGTGGGGACAACTGGTGCAAGTACAGCAACTATCAGCAGGGTGAACCGTTCACTCGGAAACGGTTATGAAATTGTATTCGAGCGTCTCCAGAAAAGAAAACCCCGGAAAAATGCAAATTCCGGTGAAGAACCGGAACAGCTTTAATCAGCAAATCTCTCTCTTGTGACAAGAGAGAGATTTTTTATCCATATTCAGAAAGGCGCAGTTTCGGGGGCATCTTCATATGCGGGAATTTCTGGTTCAGGCGGAACAGTTTCGATAGCCGGGTCAGTTTCCGGAAATTCCGGAATGATTTCCGGCGGCATTGTCTCTATAAGTTCCGGTTCTGGTTCGGGAATTTCCACTTCCGGCAGTTCAGGTGCAGTTTCAAGTAAGTCTGTGATTTCTTCTGTCAGAATTTCTGATTCTGTTTCTGACTCTGTATTGAAAGATGGCAGGGGATTGCCTGACCATCCGCCTGTACTGATAACATAACTGGCAGAGCCTGTGCTTGCAGTCAGCCATACCCGGCTGCCTTTCGCTGCGGAGCTGTCTGCTGGAATGTCCTGTGAAATGACAGTATCCAGCGGATAGTCCCCGGAAGCAGTATAAATTATCATGCAGACAAATCCGGCACTTTCCAGAAGTTTCCGGGCATCTGCGGTATTTTGTCCGGTACAGTCCGGCACATGCGCCGTTATCTGTCCAAGACTGACTTTCATCTGAATGCTTGTGCCTTGCGGTACAGAAGTTCCCGGCGGAATGTCCTGAGAAATAATTGTTCCGTTTGGAATATCCGGGTCATAGACAGTATCTGCTTGCAGAGCATAGAGATATCGTTCTGAAAGCTGTGTTCTGGCTTCTTCAAAATCCATGCCGATATAATTTCCGAGTGTTTCAGAAACAGAAGTATCTGTATTTTCCCGTCCTGTAGAAATCGTCAGCAGAACAGTACTGCCGAGAGTTGCTCTGGTATCTGCCGGAATGCTTTGCGTCATAACAGCTCCCGGTGCAACGGTTTCACTGGCACTTTCCTGATATTCTGCTGAAAAGCCGAGACTTTCCAGACGTTCAGCCGCTTTTTCCTTCGGCATGTCACGCAAATCCGGGAGATATTCTGTCCAGCCGTCACTAAGCGCAAGCATGACAGTATCATCTTTCTGCATGACAGCTCCGGCAGAGGGTGACTGTGTCAATATATAGCCTTCCGGAATGACAGGATGATGTATTTTCTCTGTTTCGATAACATGCAGACCGAGCGCAGTCAGCTGACTGACAGCTTCTTTTTCAGGAAGATATAAAAGCTCTGGCAGAATGATTTCATTTTCTCCGACTGTGCAGGAAATTTCCGGAACAGTCTTTGCAAAGGAAGTCATGACCATAATTCCTAGCGGAACAGCACAGCAGACAATGCAGAACAGCACCGGAATCAGAATTCTGAAATAATTATTCATAGCTTATTTCCTCCAGTGCAGAACGAATATCTTTCAGAGAATAGAATGCCTGATGACTGCTGACAGTTCTGTCAAATGCGGATTGATGCAATGGCAAATTTCCATAATGTTCCGTAAACAGAATATTTTGTGCTTCTTCAGACAGAAGATATGCAATCCAGAGCATGGCAATCTGTTGTTTATTTTTATCACTGTGTGCGTTGACTTCACAGAGATTGTGATATATTTTTGTATAGCTGCCGTTTTCGCTGACGGGTATCATATGAATTCTGCCGGAAGTTTCCGGATTTTGCTCAATCTGAAACATTCTGGAAGTATCGGCAAGCACAAGAGAAAAATTTTCCGGAGATTCCAGAAATTCTGAAAAAGCAGAATCATCTGTGACAGTATTTTCCGGAAGCTGATTCTGGTCGAGAGAGTGTAATCCGGCGAATTTTTGAAAAACGTTCATATCCGTCATATCATAATATAATGCAGGAATACTGAATGACAGCGGAATGGCTGTATTTTTCCCTGTGAAATTTGTAAAATAATTTTGCAGGTTGATTTCCCGGAAAATTTCGGATATATCCGCAGACAGCAAATCCGGGTTGCTGTTATCCAGATACATATCAGAATCTTCTGGAATCTGTAGCGAATCTGTATAGATTTTCAGCGTAATGCCAAATCCCGGATATTGCTGTTCAAATCCGGAAGTCAGTTTTTCAAACGTTCTTTGTGCTTCTGTTTCGGACATATTTTCCGGCATAGGCATAGAAACTGCGATGATGTCAGGACGAATCAGACCAAATTTCAGTTTCTGATGCAGTGTCAGAAAATTTGTCAGAACCAGCCAGACAAAAATCAGATTTAGCACTAAAAAAATACTACAGATAATAATCTGTTTTTTATACTGCATGTTTTTCCTTTCTTATCAGACAATTTTCAGGTATCCTCGCCAAGCAGGATATATAATTCCGGATTGAGTTCAAACGGTGTTTTCCAGTCAATTCCATAAGTTTCCATGAGCAGTTTTTTCTTCTCGAAACAGAATCTGTCATAGTTATACATAGTATCTATCCAGTGTGCCATCTGTGATTCCAGACCAAGTTCTGTCCATCTTTGTGCATATTGCAGCACATTGGCAAGCGCACGGAAAGTGACAGTCGGATTTACAGCCTGATAGACTTCTGTCTGTTCAATAGGGTCATGTCTAAGCAGAGAAGTATCAATTTCTTTCATATAAGATTCCCCTGAGAAATTCCGGAAATGATTTTGTAAATAGTTCAGTTTTTCTGAAATTCTGCTCCTGTCAGAAATCATGCAGATTTGTC
>DJXC01000040.1 GCA_002449575.1 Ruminococcus sp. UBA7014 | reverse complement strand
AGGGAAGCTGTCAGATATTTCCGTGAGCCATTTTTGTCACCATAGATGCCGTCCCACATTTCATAGCCGGCTTTTGTAGAAATACACATTTCATCCCTGTATTGCCGCATATCCTGAAGGATTCTTCCAAAATTGCTTTCTGCTGTGCCGTTGTAAGGATGTCCGTAATTATTCGCAAGGTCAAAATGTACAATTCCCAAGTCAAACGCTGTATGAATCATATCTGCCATCTTGGCATAACAGCCCTGTGAGCCGAAATTCTGCCATAATCCGAGAGAAATCACGGGCAGTTTCAGCCCGCTGTTTCCACAACGGCGGTAAATCATATTCTGATAGCGTTCCGGCTTTGCACGATAGTCATAATCATAAACAGTACACATAAAATTTTCTTTCCTTTCCGGAATATATTTTTATTTAGTATAGCATATTTCCTGAAAAAAAGCAACTATTTTTTAAAATTTATGATATTTTGTAAAAATTTTGGAAAGCTCTTGCAATTTTTCCGGATTTATGCTATGATAATATAAGTTAACAGATGCTTACTCAAAATCATGAAAGTGAGGGGTTCTGTCATGAACAGTACAGAATATAAAAATCTGTCCGTCAAGGAATTCACCAAAGCCGCCGAAGTCTATGAGACTGACCATGCTGGTGTTTATAATATATGCAAGAAAGATTATCCGGATGTGCTTGCTGAACTCGAAAAAGAACCGTTTACAGACCTGCTCGACTGCGGCTGCGGCACTGCGCCGATGCTTTCACTGCTTTATGAAAAATATCCGGAAAAACATTATACTGGTATCGACCTGACTCCAAAAATGATTGAGGTCGCCAGAGAAAAAAATCTGCCCGGTGTAGAACTGGTTGTCGGAGACTGTGAAAATCTGCCGTTTGCAGAAAATTCGTTTGATGCTGTTATCTGCTCCCAGAGTTTTCATCATTATCCGAATGTACAGGATTTTTTCAACAGTGTTTACCGTGTACTTCGTCCCGGCGGACGGCTGATTCTCCGTGATATGACAGCAAATACTGCGCCCGTGCGCTGGTTCTTCAATCATGTGGAAATGCCGATTGTCAACCTGACAGGTCACGGCGATGTACATGTCTATGGAAAAAATGAAGTTCGCCGCCTTTGCAGAAATGCCGGACTGATTATGGAACATTTCGAGAAACGTGGATTTTTCCACCTGCACTGCGTTGCAAGAAAACCCAGAAACTAAAAATTTCCCTCTGCCAGAAGCAGAGGGATTTTCTGATTAAAATACAAATATCTGCAATAACAGCAGAACTGCCATAGTTCCGAAATTGACTGCCGAAAATATCAGCAGATATGTTCCGGGCTGCGGCTGTTCTGATTTCTGATAGCACTGATAAGAAATCAGACTTGCAAGCGAAGCTATCAGTGTTCCCAGTCCCCCCAGATTTACACCAAGCAGTAAAGCCGTACCATTATCAGTAAAGCCGGAAAGCATTACCGCTGCCGGTACATTGCTGATAACCTGTGATAACAGTACCGAAATCAGCAGTTCTCTTCCCGTCAGGACTCCTGAAAAAAATTCGCTGACAGCCTCAATTCTGGCGATATTCCCCACAAATACAAAAAAGCAGACAAAAGTCGCAAGCAATGCATAATCGACTTTCAGAAGCAGTTTTCTGTCTGTTATCAGAATCATGACTACTGTAACAATCAGGCAGACCCAGTCCGGCACTTTCCGAAAGACCGTCAGCAAACAGAATAAAAACAGAAAGCTGTAAACGGCAAGTTTCGGCTTCGGGATTTCACAGCGTTCAGAAGCTTCCGGACGGCATGGTTCTGCCGGAAGCAGAAACGCCAGCAATAAAATACAGCATAATCCGGCAATGCCTGCCGGAATCATGGTTCTGAAAAATACTGCTGTTGTCAGATGATAAGCATCATACAGATACAGATTCTGCGGATTGCCGACAGGTGTCAGCATACTGCCCAGATTTGCAGCAGCGGTTTCCAGTACAATGGTCAGGATTTTATGCTTTTCGCCGGGAATGTTCCGGAACGTCAGAATCGTAAGCGGTACAAAAGTCAGCAGTGCAACATCATTCGTGACAAGCATCGCCGAAAAGAAGGAAATCAGTATCAGCATAACTCCCAATCTCCGGACAGTGCCGGCACGGGAGAGCAAAAAATCTGTCATATTTCCAAAAATGCCGATATTGCGCAGTCCGGCAATGACTGCCATCAGCGAAAAAAGTTCAATCAGCACTGCCGTGTTACAGTATCCCAGATACCCGGCATCCGGCGGAATAACCAGAACAGTAGCGAGTGCCGCTGCCAGTGCTGCCAGCAAAACAGGCTGTGCCTTGCAGAATTGCAGGATTCTTTCTTTCATGATATGTCATCTCCTTTCAAATTCTGTTATTAATATCATATCATATTTTCAGGGGAATGTCAACGAAATTTCGCTCAGGGAACAGCCGGAAAATAAAGCAGCACGGAAGAAGAATTTCCGTGCTGTATGAAATCATGATTTTTTCTTTTTTGTTTTTTCGGCTTCTCTTTTGACTACCGAAGCTTTCGGCTTCAGGTGAACAGGTTCAGGAGATTTAGGTTTCTGCGTGTAAAGTACATGTGCATAAATACATAATACCAGATATACCGCACAAAGTACAGCACTTAAGAAAATCGCTCTGGTCAGCCATTCTGTATGCGGAAAATGTTTTGCTAATGCAAGGTAATATTTTTTCTGTGACAGTTCGACAGAAGAAGTGGAAACTAAATCAATTACAGCAAGCTCCTGTCCGGAAAATTTCAGTGTCACTGTACCAAGCTTTTCCCCTTCTTTGACAGGTGCGGAAACATTATCCTGCAATTTGATTTCCTGTATCACAGAATTTATATCTGCACCGTCATACCAGAGTGTCATGAAAGATTTCTCCGGACGGACAAGCACATAGTCTACGCCGCTGCCGTTCTTGACAGTAATCTGTCCCAGTTCGGTGCTGTCACTTAGAATTGTCTGATAATTAAAGTGGGTATATGCCCATTTCAGCAAATCCACAGCATCTATCATATGATAAAATTTCAGTGTACCGCCTTCATCTGTAAACGGTGCGCCAAGCAGTACGACCAGAAATGTATTGCCGTCTTTGATTCCCTGACAGATAATGCTCCTGCCCTGCTGTGTCAGATTTGCAGTTTTAATGCCCTTTGTACCTTCAAGATAATAAGTGGAATTTTCCTGCATCATGGCATTGGAGTGTGTCCAGACCCATTCTTCTTTATGGCGTTCTGTATTTGGGGTTTCCGGTACATAGGAAACTGCAGAGGCAAACGTCATAAAACGGCTGACAGAAATTGCATACTGTGTGATTTTTACCAAATCTCTGGCAGTTGTTTTCTGAGAAGCATCGCCTATTCCGGTCACGTTGGTGAAATTGGTCTGTGTACAGCCGATTTCCTGTGCTTTGGCGTTCATCATATCAACAAATGTTGCAACACTACCGTTGCCGAACTGATTTGCAAGCAGAACCGCCGCTTCACAGGAAGAAGTCAGCATCATGGCATAAAGCAATTCTTCTACTGTGAGTACATCATCCTGATAAATATCAGCATACCGCAAATCATCAGCATATTCTGTTGTCTGATACCGTTTGACAAGTTCAGAATCACAGACAATCTGCATTTTCAGGTCAGTACAGTTTTCCAAGATGATGGCAGCTTCCATAATCTGTACCAGAGAACCGGGCATATACTGCACATCTGCATTTTTTTCATAAAGAATATCGCCGGTATCTGTATTGATTAAAATTCCTGCTGCACTGTTGATTTCAAAATTGGGTGTAAAAGAAACCGCCTGACCTGTTAATGATGTACAAAAACAGCAGACTATCAGCACAGCCATGAAAACAGAAAGCAATTTTTTTATTTTTTTCATGAAAAATCCTCCTGTTATGAACTTATCTGTTTTATTCTATTTCATTTTAACACAAATATACCTGTTTGTCAACAAGAAATTTCCTTTTCCCTTGACAAACTGAAAAGAATATGCTATAATTTTTGCATAGCCGCCTGATGTCCGGGGGAAGTACGGTGAAATTCCGTCGCAGCCTTCACTATCGTCAAAGTCGGAGTGCCCGGCAGGCAATGGCATACAGTTTTCAGCGTTTTCGGATATGGGAGAATGCGGCTGTTCTATGTGGGCGAAGTCTGCCTTCTGATAGGATAACTATGCTTTTCTGCCGAAATCCGCCGGAAAAGTATTTTTTATCATAAAGGAGAATAAAATTTATGAAAAATTTCAGAAAAATGACAGCAGTTTCCACAGCTTTGCTGATGGGTTTTGTCATGACTGCTGTACAGGTACAGGCAGAAGAGACTACAAAAATTCCGGAAACAAAAGTTTTCGTCACAATTGCAGATGCAAGCGGCAAGCTTGCACTGGTACAGAAACCTGTCACTGTAACAGATACTGACAATGACGGCGCACTGACTATCAATGATGCATTGTATCTGGCACATGAAGCTTATTATGACGGCGGTGCAGCAGCCGGATACGCTTCTGAACAGAGTCAGTATGGTTTATCTTTAGCAAAATTATGGGGTACGGCAAACGGCGGAAGTTATGGTTATTATGTCAATAATGCCGCTTCCATGGGTCTGGGCGATACGCTCCAAGACGGTGATTATCTGAATGCATTTGTCTATACAGATACTGTTGCATGGTCAGATGCCTACAGTTTTTTCAGTCTGAATACTGCTGAAGCACAGCAGGGCGGCACTTTGAAGCTGACACTTTTCCGTGCCGGATATGATGAAACATGGAATCCGGTCACACTTCCTGTAGAAAATGCAGTTATCACCATCAACGGCGAAGACACTGCTTTTGTCACAGATGCTGACGGCAAAGTGAATATCACTCTCGAAAATGCCGGAGAACTTCTGCTCAGTGCAAAATCAGAAAATCTGACATTAGTACCACCTGCCTGTGTTGTGACTGTTACAGAAACTTCCGGAAGTATTCTTTGGGGAGATGCAGACTGCTCCGGAAAAGTTGATATTCTGGATGTCATTACTATTAATAAAGCCATTCTTAACAAAGAATCACTTTCTCAGCTGGGTTTGCTGAATGCAGATATCAATCAGAATCAGAAACCGGATTCAGAAGATTCTCTGAATACCATGAAACTGATTGTCGGACTGCTGACACCGGAAACTCTTCCGGCAAAATAAAAAATTGGTGAAAGTTCACACATGGCTAGCTGCATAAAAAACTGCCCTGCATATGGCAGGGCAGAATTTTTTATTTTTTCGCAAGCATCACAATCCATGGCTTTGACTCATGGTGTTCTGCTTTACATCTGGAAAATCCGGCTTTTTTCAGGGCATCGGCAAGCTGTTCAACAGTATGGCATTTCATGCCTTCGATTATTCTTTCAAAATTCAGGCTTGCCTTGTCTGTGCCATCGGACTCGTTCACAATCATGAACAGCCCTTCCGGTTTCAGAATTTTATGCACCTGTTTGAAACTTTGTTCCAGATTTCCCCAGAAATAGACAGTTTCAAAAGCAGTTGCCAAATCAAAATACTGTTCCGGAAGTGTCAGATTCTGTACATTGCCTTCCTGAACCGTACAAATCCCGGAAGCGATTGCCTGCTGATTGTATTCCTGTGCTTTCTGTACAGAAAGTGGCGAATAATCAATACCAGTAACATGTGCATTTGGATATTTCCGAAGCAATTCGGCAATATTTCTGCCACCGCCGCAGCCGAGTTCAGCAATTTCGGAAGGCTGCAAAGCCGGGAGGTGTGCCATGCCCCAGTCTGCCATTTTTGCATGACCGGAATTCATACCTCGAATCATCATTTTGCCAAGTGTACCTTCTGGCTTTCTGGTCTGGCTGACGTAATCTTTAAATAAACTCATAAAATCTCTCCTTATTATAGTTAGCTTAAGCTTACCTATATTGTAATTATACCACAAAAATTTCTGATTTGCAAGTCTTTTTTCAAAAAAAAACAAACCTGCCCTGCACAAGGCAGGACAAGTTTGCTTTTATTAGGAGAATACTATAATTACAAATTAATCTTCTGGCTGTAATACAGCATAACCCTCATCGGCACGCTGATATACGACATTTACTTTACCATCAGCAGCATTTTTGAACATGAAGAAATTATGACCAAGCAGATTCATCTGCAAGATGGCTTCTTCTACAGTCATCGGACGCATATCGAATTTTTTGTAGCGGATAACATTAATATCTGCTTCTTCGATAGTATCTTCAAATTCCTGTTTGAATGCGCTGTCTTTCAGGCGTTTTTCGATTCTGGTTTTATTTCTGCGAATCTGACGGATAATTTTATCCACAGCAGCATCTAATGCATCATTTTTGTCAGTCGCAGTCTGTTCAGCACGGTAGAGCATCTGGTTATAACGGACAGTCAATTCCAGCACAATCTGACCACGCTGTTCGGTGAGCATAATTTTAGCATCTGCCTCATCACCGAAAAACTTATCGAGTTTGGCATCAAGACGTTTCTGGGCATACTCTGTGAATGCCTGCGATACCTGCATTTTTTTTGCGTTAACTGTAATATTCAAAACAATTCCTCCTTTGGCGGGGATTTCTGTCTGTACAACATGTACAGGGCAGTCCCGCAACTGTCAGCATTAAATTTTCTGACAGTTTTATTATAGCACATTCTCTAAAAAAAGTCAAGCGTTTTTTAAAATTTTATCAAAAAATAATAAAGCGTTTCAAAGGCAGTTGCAGTTTTTCTCAAAAAGTATTATAATAAAAACAAGAATCATTCCAAAGGAAGTGAATGTGATGATACCAGAAGTGTTATCTGAATTCTGGCAGATGCTTTCCGGGCTGCAAATTCCAGATTTAGTGCTGAGTGCTATCGCTTTTGTGATACTGGATATGTTTGCGATTGCGATTATTTTTGCGGCAGGACGGGAAAGTCGGCTTTGTCAGAAACGCTGGCAGAAAGTCAGCTCCGGGCTGGAACTGCGCCGTCATGAAGCACAGAAAGATTATTATTATCCGCTGGGGGCAGATGAAATTCTGCTTGGACGGCACAGTTCGGCAGATATTCAGTTAAAAGACCCCTCTGTTTCCAGATATCATGCTGTCCTGACAGTCACTGGCGGCATATGGACGATTACTGACCTGAATGCCAAAAGCGGTACATTCGTGAATGACCAGCGTATTCAGCAAAAAATGCTTGCTGTCGGAGACTGTATCCGTCTGGGCAATGCAAAATTATATCTGACAAGACCCCCTGTACAGGAACAGGATGACTAAAGGAGAGCCGTGCCATGTATAAAAATAAATTAAATTATTCCAGTGCCGTGATTTTATTATTTCTGACACATCTTTCTATGTTGGGTCTGGTATTTATCCGGGGGAGCATTGCTGCGCCGATAAATTTTCTAAAACTGACAGGAGCAGTTGTTGGTCTGGATGTTGGCTATCTTCTGCTGACATTGTGCTATAAACAGATGACTTATACATTAGATTTCATGCTGTTGTGTATTCTGAACATGAGTCTGATATTTCAGTCCTGTTTCGGAGGAATTGGCTTGTCTGTGAAACATCTGATTTCTTGTATTATGTGTCTGGCATCCTGTGAAGCGGGATTTCTGCTGACGAGAAATCATGAATGGATTCGCAAACAGAAGAAATATATTTATCTTATTATATTATTATTATTTATTTCCATTATTTTCTTTACAGATAATCAGAAAAAATGGATTACTATCGGGAGTTTTTCGATTCAGCCGTCAGAATTTATTAAGCCCTGTTTTATTCTGGTCTGTGCGGCTTCGATTGTAGAATTACACAAAAAATTAAAAATTTTATTTTTCTATATCTCAAAAGATTCGCTGATACTCTGTATAGTTGCGCTGTTTATTTTTGCACTTCAGTGGTGGTGTCGGGATTTAGGCAGTCTGCCAACATTCGGAGTCATTTTCGGCTGTGCGCTGATTTGTCGGTTCTGTTATCCGAAAGCAAAACTTTCCAAACGTACTGTTGCCATCGGCTGTGCTGTATGCGCACTGATACTGATTGCTGCATGGTCATTTGCACCAGAATATGTACAGAAGCGTCTGCATGTGGATATATGGGCTGACCGTTACGGTGACGGCTATCAGCAGTGTGAAGCTTTAATCGGCATTGCAAAAGGCGGCTGGCTTGGCGTAGGTGCAGGCAACGGTTCTTTGCATAAAATTTTTGCTCATGATTCTGACATTGTCTTTGCGACTATCTGCGAAGAATGGGGGCTGCTGAATGCTGCACTGACAGTGATGCTGATTCTTATCATGCTGATGACAGTTCTCATGAATCCGCCGAAAAACTATTATCATGCCATGATGACAGCAGGAGTGACAGCAGCCTTTCTCATGCAGATGTCACTGAATATTTTCGGCTCATGCAATCTGATTCCGTTCACAGGAGTCACGCTGCCGTTTATTTCCACAGGCGGCAGTTCTATGATGTCCTGTGGTTTTCTGGTGGGAATGCTCAAAGCCGGACAGTCTCCCCTGTTTCAGCATGAAGTCCTGAAACGCCGCCGACAGAAACAGCATCAGAAAGCACATAAAGCTGCTCAGAAACAAAAGAAGGTGAACGCATGAAAAGTATCCGGCGTGTACAGAAATTAATCACAGCAATGCTGCTGATTTTTCTGGCAGCATTTGCATTTTTGATTTACAGACTCCAGACCGAAGCCGGATTTTATATCTCCAATGCTTCCAAAGTATCTCTTGGCTTTGTCTATGACCGCAATGGTGATGTGCTGTTTGACCAGAATGCAGATGCCCAGATTTATGGCAATGATTATTTTATCGATATTGGCAATCTGATTGGTGATGATTCCCGTCAGATGAATAATACCCTTGTCGCTCAGAATATCGGAAAACTGGCAAATTTCAGCTTTATGCTCGGCGAACAGGAAGACGGCAAGGCGGCTATCTACTGTACCCTTGACCATAAAGTCAACCGTCAGGTCTATCACGCTTTCGGAAAAAAAGATGGCTGTGCCATTGCCTATAATTATAAAACAGGCGAAATTTATCTTTGTCTGAGCAAGCCAAGTGTAAATATTTTAAATCATTACGAAGATATTGCTTCACTCAAAGAAGGCAGTCTGTTATGTAAAGTATTTTATCCGACTGTTCCCGGCTCGACACAGAAAGTTTCCACAACTATTGCCGCACTTGAAAGCATGGGCTATGATACGCTCATCGGAAAGCGGTATGACTGTGATGGTGCTTATACCAACCAGAGCGGCAAAGAAATTAAATGTCATTTGTCCGATGGTCACGGTGAACAGGATATTTTTAAAGCATTTGCCAACAGCTGCAACCCGTTTTTTGCACAGCTTGTAGAAGATTCTGATTTTCCGCTTCATGATATTGAAAAGACCTATCAGAAAATGGGCTATCTTGTTAATGGAAACGGCAAACAGAATTATCTTGATATTAACGGGATTTCTGCGTTTACTGCTTCCACTTCCCTACAGGACAAGACAGATTTCAACACACAATGGGGCTGTATGGGACAGGGCGAAACTTTAGTCAGTCCGTTGCAGCTGATGGTCTGGCAGAGTGCCATTGCCAACCAGACCGGAACAGCAACATATCCGTATCTTATCAGCTATATTACCAAAGTCAACGGAAAACTTGATTTTCAGGCGGAAACTTCTTTCAGCAGTCAGATGTTTTCTGAAGAAACTGCCGGACATATGCGTGAAATCATGCTGCAAAACGGCAGGGAGAATTATTCCAGACTGCTTCCCGGCACAGATGTCGGCATCAAATCCGGTACAGCACAGGTCAAAAATGGTGAAAAAGAAAATTCTCTGCTCGTTGGATTTGTTGATGATGAAAATTTTCCGATTGCCTTCTGCATTCAGATTGACGACCGTGTCAGCGGAGAAGTCAGCACTTCCGATATTGCAAAAGTATTATTGCAGAATCTGCATGAATCCCTGACAGAAGAATAAAAAAACACACTGTCCGGAATGTTCCGGACAGTGTATCTGTTTTTTCAGGGATTATTTCTTGTCGTTTTCGAGAAACTTGTGAACGAAAGCCGCAAGTCCTGCACCGATAAACGGACCACAAATAAATACCCAGAGCTGAATGATTGGTTCTGTATTACCGGAAATGGCTGCTACTACAGCAGGTCCAAGGCTTCTTGCCGGATTAACGGATGTACCTGTCAGACCAATTCCCAGAAGATGCACCAGTACCAGCGTAAAGCCGATAACAACACCGCCGAATGAGCCGTGATTTGCTTTCTTGGATGTGACTCCCAGAATTGTCAGGATAAAAATAAATGTCAGCAGAACTTCTGTCAGCAGTCCGGCAGGAATGCTGCCATTCACACCAGCAAGCCCGTTTGAACCAAAACCGCCTGTAGCATCTGCTACACCACCCAGTCCAAAAATAATCATCAGCAAAAATGCACCCAGCAGAGAACCGATGCACTGCGAAACTGCATAGCCGGCAAATTCTGCACCGGTCATACCGCCGTTCAGAAATACAGCGAGCGATACTGCCGGATTGATGTGACAGCCCGAAATATTGCCAACACAGTAAGCCATGCCGACAATTGTCAGACCGAATGCGAATGCTGTTGCCAGATAACCGCTCCAGTGTTCACAGCCTGTCAGCATAGCAGTGCCACAGCCAATCAGTACCAGTGTCATAGTACCAATTACTTCAGCTACATATTTTCTGATATTCGTCATATTTGTTTCCTCCTTTCTTAAAATTTTTTATGACAGCATATTTAAATATGCAAAGTCATCTTGTTAATTTATTCATGCATGAAAAATTTGACAGCAATCACAGCTAACAGCACCAAACCTGCACCAATACCGATAATTATCGGCAAAGTTTTCTTGATTCCGGTCTGTTCGGTAACAGATTCATTAATCTGTACTGTTCCGGACGGCATTTCGGTTAGTTCCGGAAGCGTCTCCGTTTCTGTTTCAGATTCCTGCATAGTTTCTGTTTCTGTTTCAGTTTCAGTTTCTGTTTC
>DJXC01000179.1 GCA_002449575.1 Ruminococcus sp. UBA7014 | reverse complement strand
CTTCTTGCCATAGAAACAACACCTCTCTGATGAGAAAGCGTATTTTCTACACCATTGGAAGCAAATTCGCCCTTGATTTTAGTTTCACTGCCGCCTGTACCAGTTCCCAGCGGGTCGCCGCCCTGTGCCATAAAGTTATCAATAACTCTGTGAAAAGTAAGACCGTTATAGAAGCCCTGTGAAACCAGATTCTCAAAATTTTCACAAGTAATCGGGGCAATATCCGGATAGAGTGTAATAATAAAAACATTTTCATCTGAAGCTGGATTTTCTGCCGAGGCAGAACTTTCGGCAGTGTCAGCAGCGTTTTCCGGAACAGCTTCTGCGGCTGCCGGAGAAGTTTCTGCATTACCGGAAGAACCAGTAGTATTAGTAGAAGCTGGTGAACTGCACCCGGTCAGCATTGCGAGTGCGATTGTCATACAAACAAGTAATTTTTTCTTCATGATTTGCACTCTCCTTTTATGCGTGATTGGCACGTTTCAGCCATGCAAGAGCCACATCCAGTGCCTCATAAAGATTATCACGTTCGGCAGTCTGTTCGGGTATGGAATTCATATCTGTAGACATCTGATAAAGCCGGATTGTCTTAGAAACCATAATATCCTGTTGTTTCTGTGCTTTTTCTACTTTCAGGTAAATCACATAAGGGTCACTCATATAGCCGAAATACATTTCATTGCCTTTGCGGACGAGGGGATAATTCTTATACATCATAATCAAATAACTCCTTTCTGTGCGGCACGACAGAAAATTACTGCCATGTCATGGTAAATTCTTCATCAGGATTGTCAAATATTTCGATATTGTGCAGAAGGGTATCTACACAGGACGAACGGATTTTATAAGTCGGTGTACCGTCAACGGCAATGACAGAGTTCAGCCCTTCCAGTTTGTAGAATGAAATTGTATAGTCTTCCTTGCCGTCCTGGGTTGCCAGATGCACTTCGGCATCGGGTGCGGAATTTGGAAGTACAGCATCCAGATAAAGTTCTTCGCCGTAGACATACAGCAAAAACTTGTAGAACTGCCGGAAACGTTCTGTATCACAGGTTTCACCGTTTTTGGTAACAGTATAATTTTTCTGGTCAGAGCCTTCACCAACGAAATTCAGTTTTTTGTCTCCGGCAGTCACATCGAGTGTAGCAATATTCCAGACATAAGTTGCAAAAATATTTGCAGAAGTAATATCTCCCGGCTGAACGGTTGCCCAGACAGCACGGGTATCTGCAACACCATACAGAATATCAGAACCTTCCAGAACTGTATAATAAGCCGTTGAACCAGATTCTGTTGTATAAGTGTTCCCGAATTTCAGAACATAGGTATTGCCGTCATCACAAGCCATTGTCACGGTACAGAACGGATTGTCCATTCCGGCTTTTGCAAGTTCTTCAGCAGACGGATGCACTGTGACAATTTCTTCAGCAGTCAGTCCGAACATGCTGTTTGTAATATCAGAAGATTTTTCAACATTCAGATAAGCAAATACTGGTTCACGCAGAACATGTGTAGCAGCCGTACCGCCGACAGAGCTGTCTTCCTGTACATCATAAGCATATTCCATATACATATCTGTATCGAGATTCTGACGCTGAATTCTGAGCGATTCTACAATCGGATAATTCTCATCATCCGGCTTTTCGAGAATCGTCTTGGAAAAGAAGAATTTCAAATTCTGTGCATAGCTGTGCATCAGCGAACTTTTGATAAAATATACATTGCCATCAACAGCACAATAAGTCTGTGAACTGTCTGTCGGAGCAACATCTCCGACAGAAAACTTGAATTCTGTACCGTCCTGATAACACATCACAACTTCGGAAACCGGATTGCTCAGACCATATTTCGATAAATCAGAAGCATTTTCTTCTACCAGTTGTGTAGCAGAAAGTTCACTTGCATTATTCACCAGAGTAGAAATATATCCCTTGTCCAGCGGAATATCTTCATAGCCTTCAATTGTATAGACAGCATCAGCATCATCAGTTTTTGGAGAAAGCGGATATACACGGAAATTATCTTTTCCGGAAATCCGGATTTCTTTCAGATTGTCAGCAGATTCTGGATTCAATAGCACAGCATTTTTCTCATCATCATCAAGAAGCTGGTTTGCCATAGTATCTATATCTATGGAACTGACTTCTTCGCCGGAATCTTTTGTCAGTAACAGCACAGCAGCAAGC
Source organism: Ruminococcus sp. UBA7014 (assembly GCA_002449575.1). Taxonomy (GTDB): domain Bacteria; phylum Bacillota; class Clostridia; order Oscillospirales; family Ruminococcaceae; genus UBA3855. Next base: position 21,751 of record DJXC01000179.1, on the reverse strand, counting down.
GCACCGCCAAGAACTGCCAGAGCTGCTACAGCCGCAATCAGCATTTTCATATTTTGGGACAAGCCTTTCTTTTCCGGCTTGCTGATGACCGGGGCAGGGGAGTCAGAAAAGAAAGTATCCATTCCGGCTTCTGTTTCCTGCTGTTCTGAACGTTCCTTTTCGCTCATTTGTTTCGTCTCCTTATGAATACCAGTAAGCCAACAGCAATCACTGCTGACGGAATTGCAAAAATAAAGATATGAATGCCTTGCATACCAGCAGTTGTGATAGTGATTTTTTCATTTGTCAGGTCTTTGGAAGCAATGACCAGATTACTGCCTTTTCCGGCAAGATTGTTGACAACGGTCATCAGATACTGTGCATTGTTGTAAGAAGCATCCTGCATCAGGCTGGAATCACACATCATGATAGAGCCAAGCACCAGAATATTGCTGTCATGGGTAATATTATCTTCTGTATTTTTTCTGGAAGAAACAGCTGCAACTATCTGAGAGCCGACAGGAGTTTTGTCTGCATTTTCGGTATTCTGTCCCATTTCGCTGAGATATACAGAATCAGAAGTTTTCAGCAGCGTACTGGTAATACCGCTTGTTTTGGAATCCCATAGCAGATTGATAGAACGGCACAGAGGTGCAGCAATCGGCAGGGAAGTGTTCGGCAGTCCGGCACTGAATGTTTCCTCAGCGATTTCGGCAACCGGAACAGCAACAACCCCAGTACTGATGGAAAGTGATACCTGCTGTGCAGCACTGGCATCGCTTTCAAGTACCAGATTATTTGTCATCTGAATTCCCCATGTTTCCAGAAATTCGTCCAGATTAGGTGTATTCGACTGGGTAAAGCTTGCGATATAAATCAAATCTTTGTCATATTTGCCGTCATTGTACAGGAAAGAAGAAAGTTTGTCAATGCCGTTGGCGGTCAGGTCGTTGACAGGCGCAGGAAGCAGCAGCATATCATAAATTTCAGTATCGAAATCTGTGGTATACATGTCTACTTCTTCAACATTATAGCCGTTTTTATAGAGCGTATTTGCCAGTGCATTGAGTGCAGTGCCGCTGAACTGGAGATTATACAAAGCCTGTCCGTTGGCTGTAGAAATCACGCCGATTGTCATAGGATTGGCATCTGTCACGTTCATCAGGGCAGAAGTCAGATTCTGTTCGCCGGAAAATCCTGTAATTGCATCTTCCAACGCCCCCTGACCATAATAGTAAGCCATATATTTCTGCTGGTCATAATCAAATAAATTGCCGATTTTGACAACTCTTAATTTAGACTCATCTGCCGCATTGGAAACGACAATATCACCTTCTGTCAGGGATGCTGAATAATTTGCCTGATACAGATTGACAATATCCGGATTGGAAGACGGGTCAACATACCGTAGATGAATTTTATCAGAATACTGGGTATAACGTTCCAGTGTTTCCGAAACCATCTTGAACGAAACGCCACTGGTCTGGAATTTGCTTTCCGCCATGAAAACTGTGAAATTAACATCTTGTGTGAGTGTTTTCAGATAATTGATACTTTCGTCAGAAATTTCATATTTGGCATCTTCTGTAAGGTCTAATTTCAAAGGATATTTTTCTACCAGAACGCTCACCAGAACATTCAGCAGAATAACAACTGCCACGACAGCACAAGTAATTGCTGTTGCAATGCCGCCATATTTGAGCTTTTTCAGCTTGGCGGCACTTAATTTTTTCTTTTCTTTCTTAGGCTTTTCCGGAGTTTCTTTCTGTTCAGTTTCCGGATTTTTTTCCAAATCTGCCATATTTCAGTGCCTCCTTAACTCCAGCGTCTTTTCTCAAATACTCTCACAGTGAAGAAGTTAAACAGCACAGCAGTACTCAGATAAAACAGTACACTGGAAAGATTGAAAATGCCGCAGGTGAATTCATAATATCTTGTATAAAAAGACAAATCATACAGCAGACTTTGCAGCCAGCCAATTTTGACAAAAGAAGCTACAAGGTCAATCAGGAACAGAAGTGCAAGGCACACAATGCCCCCTACGGCTGCTGCTACCTGATTTTCTGTCAGAGAAGAAACAAATAATCCGATTGCAATAAATGCCGCTCCTACAAGAAGTACAGCCAGATAATTCGCAAAGAGTGTCAGCCATGCAACAGTACCATATAAACTCAGTATCAGACCGTAGATAAATACAATGCTGACAGCAATCACAAACATGGTCAGCGCAGCAAAATATTTCCCCAGTACAATGCCTGTCAGTGATACCGGAGCGGTTAAAAGTCCCTGTTCTGTTCTCTGTTTCTTTTCCTCGCTGAACAGACGCATTGTCAGAATCGGTATCAAAAAAATACTGATGAAAAACAGTGTTGAGAAGACACCGGATAAATTCGTTGAACCTACAGCAACATTATCCAGCGAAAAAAACAAGCCTGAAAAAATATAAAATACGGCTAAAAAAATATAAGCGATACTCGACGAAAAAAACGCACCGATTTCTCTGCGGTAAATAGCACCCATTATTTTTCGTCTCCTTTCTGATTCTTGGAGTCCTGAGACAAATGCACATTTTCACCCATTGTGATTTTCAGGAAAATGTCTTCCAGAGTCATTTCCATCGTTCGGAGTGTCAGAATGTCCCATTCATGTTCTCTTGCAATCCGGTTAATATCATGGCGGATATCAATACCGGGTTCAGCTTCGATTTCATATTCATAAATACCGGGTTCACGTTCCATATCAGCACGAATATATTTAATGCCAGGCAAAGACCGGACAGCCTGAAGGATTTCAGCACGTTCACCATCAATTCTTGCAATGATTCTATGGTCAGTGGTGACTTTATTGGACAAATTGGTTGCAGTATCATCAGCCGCAACAACACCATGATTGATAATAATCACTCTGTCACAGACTGCCTGAATTTCGCTCAGAATGTGAGATGACAGAATTACAGTATGATTCTTTCCCAGTCTTTTGATTAAAGTCCTGATTTCCACCATTTGTTTCGGGTCAAGACCAACGGTCGGTTCGTCCAGAATGAGAACCGGCGGATTGCCGATTAATGCCTGTGCCAGACCAACACGCTGTTTGTATCCTTTGGAAAGATTCTTGATAATTCTGTTTTCGACATCTGTAATTTTGCAGAGTGTGAGAACATCTTTCAGGTGCGAACGTCTGGGAAGCTTGCATTTCTTGAGGTCAAAGACAAAATTCAAATAGGAATGCACCGTCATATCTACATATAACGGCGGAATTTCCGGCAGATAGCCAATATAGGATTTTGCTCTGACAGGGTCTTCCAGAATATCCACACCGTTGATTAACGCCTGTCCGGAAGTAGAAGAAATATATCCGGTGAGCATGTTCATCGTTGTGGATTTTCCTGCACCGTTAGGTCCTAAAAAGCCTAAAATTTCGCCGTCATGTACCGTAAAACTGATATCATTGACGGCTTTTTTGTCTCCATAATGTTTTGTCAGATTTCTGACTTCAATCATGAGGATAACACCTCTCTTAATTTTTTCTAAAAACTACTATACTATAACTATGTGTCAGTTATGTGACAGAATGCAGAAAATTCAGGATTGTAAATCTTTTGTCATCTGTTCAGTCAGAGCCTGCACAGAAGTAAATTTCATTTCCGGACGGATAAATCTTAATAATTTGACAATCGGTCGCTGACCGTACAAATTGCCGGAAAAGCTTTCGATATAAGTCTCTGCCAAAGGAAGTCCCTGATAATTCACAGTCGGCTTGATGCCGATATTGGTTAAAGATTTAAATTTCTGACCGTTGTAAAATTCCGTTTCAGAAGCATAAACACCAAATTTCGGAACAAGCTGATTTTCCCGGAATACTTGATTCATGGTCGGAAAACCGATAGTTCTGCCGAGCTGTGCGCCGTGTGTGACTTCCTGCCAAATCTGATAGGGCTGACCTAAAAATTGATTGGCTTTTCCGATTTCACCGTCCAGTAATAATTTCCGGATTTCTGTAGAAGAAATTTTTACACCGTCTTTCAGCACATCATCAATGACATGCACACGGAAGCCAAACCATTTTCCGAACTGTTCCAAATCGTGTACATCACAGGAAGCATTCTCCCCGAACCGGAAGTTTTTCCCACAGCAGACATCTTTTGCATAGAAATAATCATGCAGAATTTCCTTTGCAAATGTCCTGCCGTCCATATGCTGCATTTTCTTGAAATTAAAAAATTCCACAAAAGGAAAACCGGCAGTTCGCTCTATCAAAGAAGATTTCTGGACAGACGGATAAATATAACCTTGTACATTTTTTTTTGAAATCATATCTTCTGTCATGAACGTAAATATACCGGGTTTTCTGCTGTGATTCCGGTACAGTTCATAAACCGCATTCAAAACGGCTCTGTGTCCGAGATGGACACCATCAAATACACCTAAAGCAATTGCGGTCGGTCTTGTGTATTTTCTCATGATGCAGCTCCTCTCGGTTCACAGAGATTGCGTTCAATTCTGAGTAAATCGTTTTCAGAATCGGCAAAAGCCGTACCTAGAAATCCGTCCGGTGTGCCATAAATGACATATCTTTTCTGATTTTCAGCAAGCTGATTTTTTAGCTGTGTCAAGCCTAGTTTCACACCGTTTCTGTAATGTGTAGTCTGCTGTTCGTTCAGAACGATTTTCGGCAGAACCTGAAATGCCTTTGCAGTCGGAATCAGAATTTCAGAAATCTGATTTTCGACTGCAAGTTTCTGAATTTCTTCGAGTGTATGGCAGTTTTCCAGACCAAATCCGGAAGCACAGGTTCTTCTTAGTTTCGTCATGACAGCACCGCACCCCAGAGACTGACCTATATCATGAATCAGTGTCCGGACGTAAGTACCCTTTCCGCAGAAAATTGTCAAAATACCCGTTCCGGTTTCCGGATGATATTCTTCACAGCATATTCTGATAATTTTTACAGGTCTTGCCTGACGTTCGATTTCTTCGCCTTTTCTGGCGAGTTCGTAAAGTCGCTTTCCGTTTACTGAAACTGCGGAATACATCGGCGGAATCTGGAGAATTTCCCCTTCCGGGCAGACTGCCTGAATCTGTTCTTTTGTCTGAATACCGGAAAAATCATGTGTTTCCAGAACTGTTCCGGTGCTGTCCTGTGTGTCACTGACCTGACCGAGCTGGAATTCCGCAAGATAAATTTTATCCTCATCCGGCAGAATGCCACAGGCTTTTGTCGCATAGCCGACGAATACAGGCAGAACACCGGTTGCCATCGGGTCAAGCGTTCCGGCATGACCCAGACGACGCATTTTGAGAATGCCACGTAATTTGGCAATCACATCAAATGACGTAAATCCGGCAGGTTTGTCAATACAAAGTATGCCATTCATGCTTCAAGAGCCTTTCTGACAGCATTCAGGAGTGTCTGGCGGATTTCATCAGCAGAACCCTGCAACTGACAGCCGGAAGCTTTTACATGACCGCCACCGCCAAATTGGGCGCAGATAGCTGAAACATTGACACTGTCTGTTGACCGGAGTGAAATCCTGTACCAGTTGTCCTCCTGTTCCCGGAGGGTAATGCCGACTTCCACACCATCCGGCTGGAGTGGCAGACTTGTCAGTCCTTCCATGTCTTTTTGATTGATATTATTTTCTTCGCAGATTGCTTTCGTTGCCCAAATCATAGTGCATTTGCCGTCAAGATGATATTCCATCTGACTGAGCATCAGCATTTCTGCACGGATTCTGGACGGACTTTTCACATCAAACATATTCCGGTTGATTAAATCATAGCGAGTTTCCGGAAACTCACGCATGATTTCAGAAACAAACAAGTGTGTATCCGCACTGGTGCAGCTGAATTTGAAACAGCCGGTATCTGTTACAATTCCGGTATACAGGCATTCTGCAATCTGCTTTGTGAACTTGACACCAAGTTCACGGTATACTTTATATAGTACCTCACATGCAGAAGAAGCATCCGGTTCAACAAGCAGATTTTCGGCATAGCCGTCATTTGAAATATGATGGTCAATGCACAACTGTACCTTTCCGGCATACGTTTCCTGAAATGCACCGAAACGGCTTTCATCAGCACAGTCAACAGAAATCATATACTTTGCCGGAAAATCTTCTTCCGGTTCTTCCGGAAGAAGAAACTGAAACCGTTCCGGAATCGGGTCAACACAAATGACTTTGGAACGCTTGCCAAGCAGTTTTAAAACTGCCTGGAGCGAATAACCAGAGCCGATGCAGTCACCGTCCGGGTTCATATGAATTAAGATATAAGCATCTTCACATTGTTTCAGAAATCCGGCAGCAGTCCGGATATCAATCAGATTCGCCATCAGCAGCCTCCTCTGTAGTTTCAATTTCGCTAAGTTTTCTGGTAACTTCCGCACCTCTTGCAATAGAATCATCAGCAATAAAAGTCAGTTCGGGACTTTTCCGCATTTTGAGCCTTGCGAACAGTTCACGCCGGATAAATCCGGCAGCACTCCGCAGACCTTTGACGGACTGTTTGGTATCTTCCATACCAAGCAGACTGGAAACATAAACTTTACAGTGCGAACCATCTCCGGCAAGCTCTACACGCACAATGGAAATCATGCTGCTGACTCTGGGGTCTTTCACCTGACGGAAAATATCAGTCAGTTCTCTGTGAATATCTTCGGACATGCGGCTGTTTTTAAAACTAGGCATTATACCTCTTCCTTTCCGTCTGTCTCCTGGTCAGTGATAACATAGTCAGAACTGTCAGATTCTTCAAAGAATGTTTCTCCCTTGATGGCTTCTTCCAGTGCTTCATTACTTTGTTCATAACTGAGCATTTCTTCAGCAGGCACAGGCACAGAAACTTCAGCGAGTTCGTCAGGTTCTTCGGGTTCTTCCGGCATTTCTACTGCGGAACACTGTCCGAGCAGAATTCTTTTGACAGATTCAAAAAAGAAAATATCTACAGGACCAAATTCTTCCCATGCGAGAGCTTCTTCGCAGTATTGGAGCATATCTTTGGTACTCATTCTTGTATATTCCATGATTACAAATTTCCCCCCTTATGGGTATGCGTTTATTCCGGCTGATATTCTTCCATGATATAAGCTTCAAAAATATCTCCGGCTTTGATATCGTTAAACTTTTCGAGACTGATGCCGCATTCATAGCCGCTTGCCACTTCCTTGACAGCATCTTTGAATCTTTGCAGTCCGGCGATATGGTCATCAGCAATGATGATACCATCACGGACAATTCTAATCTGGCACTGTCTAGTAAGCTTGCCTTCGAGTACATAGCTTCCGGCAACTGTGCCGACACTGGAAATCTTAAAGACTTCACGAACTTCGGCTTTTCCGAGAATTACTTCACGGAATTTCGGTGCAAGCATACCTTTCATGGCAGTGGAAATTTCTTCGATAGCATCATAGATAATTCTGTAAAGGCGGATATCTACACCGTCTCTTGCAGCACTTTCCGCAGCACCGTTATCCGGACGGACATTAAAGCCGACAATAATCGCATTGGAGGCGTTAGCAAGCATCACATCACTTTCCTTGACTGCACCGACCGCACTGTGAATGACACGGACACGAACTTCGTCATTGGAAAGCTTTTCGAGAGAAGTCTTGACAGCTTCAGCACTGCCCTGCACGTCAGCCTTGACGATAATCGGGAGTTCCTTAGTTTCGCCTTCTTCAATCTGGCTGAACAGATTATCCAGTGTGAGTTTATGACTGGAATTTTGGAACAGAGCTTCTTTCGCCTCATGCTTTCTCTGTTCAACAAGTTCTTTGGCAAGACGTTCATCTTCTACTGCATCAAAAATATCACCTGCACTGGGGACTTCGTCCAGACCGGTAATTTCAACCGGAACAGAAGGACCAGCATCTTTTACAACAGAACCTTTATAATTTGTCATGACACGGACTTTTCCGACAGAAGTGCCGGCAATAATAATATCACCTGTATGCAGTGTGCCTTTCTGTACCAGCAAGGTAGCGATAGGACCTCTGCCTTTATCCAGACGGGCTTCAATGACAGTACCTTTAGCGAGTCTGTCCGGATTTGCTGTAAGTTCCTTGACTTCTGCAACAAGCAGAATATTTTCAAGTAAATCATCAATGCCCTGACCAGTCTTTGCAGAAACTGGAATACAGATAGTATCGCCGCCCCATTCTTCGCAGACAAGACCATATTCTGTCAGCTGCTGGAGAACTCTGTCCGGGTCAGCGGCTTCTTTATCCATCTTATTGATAGCAACAATTACGGAAACACCAGCGGCTTTCGCATGATTGATAGATTCTACTGTCTGGGGCATAATGCCGTCATCAGCAGCAACAACCAGAACAGCAATATCAGTAATATTTGCGCCTCTGGCTCTCATGGAAGTAAATGCTTCATGTCCGGGAGTATCCAGGAATGTAATCACCTGACCGCTGTGCTTTACCTGATATGCGCCGATATGCTGTGTAATGCCGCCGGCTTCGGAAGCAGTAACGTTAGCATGTCTGATTCTGTCCAGAATAGAAGTTTTACCATGGTCAACGTGACCCATCACAACTACTACCGGAGGACGGGGCTGCTGGTTTTCTTCATCAGCTTCTTCAGATTCAATCAGGCGTTCTTCGATAGTCATAATCACTTCTTTTTCTACCTTTGCGCCGAGTTCTTCAGCTACAATAGCCGCAGTATCGAAATCAATTTCTTCGTTGATGCTTGCCATGACACCCAGACCCATTAATTTTCCGATTACTTTGGAAACATTGACTTTCAGGCGTGCAGCGAGTTCACCGACTTGAATCATATCCGGAATCTTGACTTTGAGCTGCTGTTTTCTGGCACGTTCGAGTTCAAGACGGTTCAGACGCTGTGCTTCTGTTTCCTGTTTTCTGCCGCCGGCTTTCTTGCCTTTCTGGGCAGATTTCTGATTAATCTTCTGTTTTTTAGTAGAATAATTATCTTTTCTTCTGTCAGCAGGAGCAATCTGTTCATAACGTTCGTTATATTTATCGAGTTCGATATAGCTGCCTCTGGTATCAACAGTACGGCGTTTTTCAGTATTTTCGGCACGTTCTGTGCTGACAACACTGCTTCCGGAACTCATCATGCCACCAAGACGTGTTTTTTCACCATGCTGATTTTTAGAACGTTTTTTCTCTTCATGCTTGCCGGAATTCTGCGGAACAGATTTTTCTGCTTTTTTTTCTTCCGGTTTGGGTTCAGCAGGAACAGGCTGTGCAGGAGCGTCCTGTTTCGGTGCAGGTTTATTTTGTGCCTTTTCGGATTTTTCAGATTTTTTTTCTGCTTTTGTCATTTTATCCTGATGATTTTTCTTAGGCATATGCTGTTTCTTTTCTTCTTTTTTCACAGGTTTGGGCTGATTTTTGGTTGCAAAATAATTGTCAAAACTGGAAACATTGGCTTTCTGGGTATAATATTCCAGAGCCAGATTCATTTCCTGTTCAGTGATAGAAGAACCGGAAGATTTTTTCTCTCCGGTATGGTCTTCGAGAAAAGCAGAAAGTTCTTTTGCAGAAATCTGCAAATCCTTTGCAGCATCTGTCAGTTTGATTTTGTTCTTGTTTGCCATAGGCAAAAATCCCTCCTCTAGTCTAGTGGCAGTGGCTGTTCCGTTTCTGGTTCAGCACACAGTTGGCGGATTCTGTCAGAAAAGCCTTTGTCAAGTACGGCAATGACTGCCGCCTTTCTGCCGGTAGTGCTGCCGATTTCAAACATAGTCAACGGCAGATGACAGACAGGGATATTTTTTTTCTGACAGAAATAACATACTTCTTTATAAGTTTTGGGTGAAATGTCTGCTGCGGTCAGCACACCGGAAACTTTGTTTTTTTCCAGAACTTCTTTCATAGGGTCAAAGCCCAGAGCCATTTTGCCGGCTTTACGGCAGATGCTGAGAATTCCGGTCAGTTTCTGATAATGCATGTTTCATCACCTCGTAAACTTCGGGGTCAATTTTGCAGGAAAAACTTTTTTCGATTCTGTGCTGCTTTCTGGCGAGTTCCAGACAGTCGGCACTGTTGCAGAGATAAGCACCACGCCCGGCTTTTTTTCCTGTAAAATCAAGAGAAATTTCTCCTTCCGGAGATTTGACAATCCGGATGAGTTCTTTTTTAGGCTTGTTTTCATGACAGCCGATACACATCCGCATAGGAATTTTTTTCTGCATAGGATTATTCCTCAGGAGCGGTTTCCGGAGCTGCGGAAGTTTCAGCAGATTCCGGCTGTACTTCTGTGGCAGGTTCTTCTGTTTCCGGAGCTTTTTCAGCAGAAGCATCAGACTTGATGTCAATCTTGTAACTTGTCAGCTTGGCGGCAAGCTTGGCATTTTGTCCTTTGTTGCCGATGGCAAGAGAAAGCTGGTCATGCGGAACAACAGCAACACAGGTGCGTTCTTCTTCGTCGAGAATATCGACTTTCAGAACTTTTGCAGGGGAAAGCGCATTGGCAATAAATTCTGCCGGATTTTCGCTGTAGGGAATAATATCAATCTTTTCGCCGCCAAGTTCTTTGACAATGGCAGAAATTCTGGAATGCTTTGCACCGATACATGCACCGATGGCATCAACATTCGGGTCATGGGAAACTACTGCAATTTTGGAACGTGAACCAGCTTCACGGGAGATAGATTTCACTTCGACAGTACCATCAAAAATTTCCGGCACTTCCAGTTCAAACAGTCTCTTGACTAAATCTCTGTGAACTCTGGAAAGCTTGATAATGGGCTTTTTGTTGCGGTTGACAATGCCTGTAACATAGACTTTAATCTGCATACCCTCTTTGAGTTCTTCGCCGGGAATTTGTTCCTGACGGAGCAGATATAATTCAGTCTTGTCATACATCAGAGTGGCAGAACCTCTGCCAGGTTCTACCTGCATGACAGTTGCGGTGATAATATCATTTTCTTTGCACAGAAATTTATCCAGAATTCTGTCACGGTTAATATCTCTCAAATCGCCTTTGATAGACTGCTTGGCAGACTGTGCGGAAGCACGGCTGAACTTGGAAATATCAAGCTTGTGTTCCAGAATTGCGCCGACATAGGTATTCGGGTCGATAGTTTTTGCTGCTTCAATATTGATTTCTGTATGATTAATCGGCTCATCATCTACAACATGCTGAAGCAGGAATACATCAAAAATCTTCTTTTCCGGGTCGATATCTACACGAATAGATTCTTTGCATTCCGGATACATGCGCTGTACGGATTTCTGCATGGCAGATTTAACAGTTTCAATCATTACTTCAGTATCAAGGCTGTTCTCTGTACCGAGAGCAGCGAGGGTTTCAAAGAACTTGCTGTCCATTTTTTCAGATTCCTCCAATAATAATTAATCAAATTCAAAATAGAGCTTGACGAAAGTCAATGCCGAAAACGGAAGTTCGAGTGTCTGGTCAGGGGTCTGCAAAGTAATGAATTCTTTATTCCAGTCTTTGAGTATGCCGACAAGCTCACGGCTGCCGTTTTCAAAGTCACGGAATCCACGGACACGGACTTCACAGCCGAGACAGGCATCGAAATGACTTTCTCTGATGAGGTCGGCTTCCAGACCGGGAGAGCTGACTTCCAGAATGTAGCTTTGTGCGATAGGGTCTTTTTCATCAAGCAGGTCGCTGACGGGAGTGGTGACTTTTTCGCAGTCATTGATGCTGACAGTATCGGTTTCACTGTCGATAAAAATACGCAGATACCAGGCTGCACCTTCTTTTTCATAGCGTACATCCCAGACCAGATAGCCCAGTTCATTGACAACCGGTGCAATCAGCTCATAAATTTTCTGTTCGGTACTGCCGAATTTTTTAAGTTTCATGTAAATTAATTACCTGCCTTTCTGATTCAGTCACTGCAAAACGAAAGACCGGATTGTGTTCCGGTCTTTTTTACATCTTCAGCATATTAGCATAGTATTATTATAGCATATTTCTTTTCAGAAATCAAGAGTTTTTTGAAATTTTTTGAAAATTTTATAAAATTATCTAATTTTTCTGCATTCCATGTAATATCTTTTATCTTCTGCATGACCGGTGGAGAATGTTTTTCTCGGCAGAACACCATCTTTTTCTACACTGGAGAATAATAAATTCTTATCCATGTCAGGAAGCAGAAAGCCGATACTGTCCGGAGACTGTGCCAGAGAAGTCAGTGTCTGTTCGCCATGGATATAATCAATTTTTCCGGAATGGTCTTTCAGCCAGGTGTCAAGTGCAGTCTGGAGACTGCCGACAGCAAGTGCAGAACAAGGTTTATGAATAAAATAAGTTTTCTTCTGGCTGCCCTGAATGACAGTTATCTGCTGTTCTGCCGGAATTTCGGAAAATGCCAGTGTTTCTGTCAGATACTGCATCAGTTGTGCCGGACTGGTTTCTGTGATGATTCTGTGAATTGCTTCAAATACAAGAGCCGGACTGTGCAGATTTACAAGTTCAGCAAGTGCATACCTTGCCGGATGCTGACTGAAATCCTGTTCCGGATGTTCCTGCTTTAATTTTTCATAGCAGGCTTTTGCTGTTGCCAGAGAATGATTGCCGTCCCCCATAGCAAATTGCAGATTTCCGGCATGTGCCAGAAGTTGCTGTAATCTTTCCTGAAATGTGTTCTGCTGTTCCGGAGTCATCAGCCAGCCGGAAATGTGACCACCGCCGAGCATTAAATCTGTGTCATAAAGCTTCTGCATCTTGTCTTTTTCTGCTGCACAGGATTCAATGACAGATTTTTTTTCATCGTTGATTAATATCATAATATGCGGCAATTCCAGACAGGCATGTTCACGCACTTTCATTCTTGGCGGAATGCGCTCCAGAACGGTTGCTTCTGTAGCTCTGACAGGGGACTGGCTTCCGGCATGATAATCATAAGCTTCCAAATCGAATTTGCCGACAATGCCTGCTCTTAAAATGCCGTTGCTCTGTACACGTTCCGTATAAATCATAGCATCCGGATATATCTTGAAAATATCCTGTTTCAGATAATTTTCCATTGTGTTATGAATTTTTGCAATCTTCTGTTCCAGACCGGACTGTTCCAGATAAAGTTCCGGAAGAATCAGCCGCAGTGTGGAAGGGGAATCCTTGACAAGCGTTTTTGTCTGTTCCCAGTATTCCGGTGAACTGGTAAACTGGTCACAGGCAATGACACTCCATGACTGCTGACAGACTTTCTCCCAGTCCGGAAGAAGAATCTCCGCTGAAGAAAAAACGGACTGTCTCATAAAAATTTCAGCTCCTTGTATGATATTTTTAAAATTAAATTTTTTCAGAAGATAAATTCCGACATAATGCTTCTGCACATTTTATGCCGTCTACTGCCGCCGAAGTAATTCCACCGGCATAGCCTGCGCCTTCTCCGCATGGATAAAAGCCACGGACAGCGGTACTATAAAAATTTTCATTCCGGCAGATGCGCACAGGAGAAGAACTTCTGGACTCAACTCCGGTCAGAACAGCATCATCACAAGCAAAGCCATGCAGATGTTTATCCATTTCTTTCAGACCTGCACGGAGGGTTTCGCACATATAAGCTGGCAGATACTTATCCGGAGAAACAAACGCTGTTCCGGGTGTGTAAGTCGGCTGAATCCTGCCGAATGTTTTGGACTCTTGTCTGTGAAGAAAATCTTTCACACAGATGACAGGTGCAGAATAATTGCTTCCGGCAGCCCGAAAAGCTTTTTCTTCAATCTGCCGTTGCAGATACATGCCTGCAAGCGGGTGTTCACTTCCGAAATCTTCCGGATTGATGCCGACTAATAATGCACTGTTGGCATTTCTGCCGTCACGGGAGAAAAAACTCATGCCATTGACGGCAAGCCGTCCGGATTCTGATGCTGCTGCAACTACTTCACCGCCGGGACACATGCAGAATGTATACAGACTTCTGCCATTTTTAAGATGAACGGCTAATTTATAATCCGCTGCACCAAGTGCCGGATGATTCCAGAATTTTCCGTACAATGCTTTATTCATATCTTCCTGTAGATGTTCAATTCTTACACCCATAGCGAACGGCTTCTGCACGAGCAGCATGTTCTTCTGATACAGCATTTCCAGAGTATCACGGGCACTGTGTCCGATTGCCAGAATCACATGTTTTGCAGCAATTTCATGTTCCTGATGCTCCTGTACATATCTGACAGCAGTAAGCTGATTTTCAGAGAGAACAAAATCAGTCAGTTTTGCATGAAAATGAATTTCTCCGCCAAGTGTCTGAATCAGATTCCGGAAGTTTCTGACAGTATTCTGAAGTTGATCCGTTCCGATATGGGGTTTGGCTGACCAGAGAATTTCTTCTGGTGCGCCGCATTTGACAAATGTTTCCAGAACAAAGCGGATTCTTTCGTCTTTGATTCCCGTATTGAGTTTTCCGTCCGAGAATGTTCCTGCACCACCCTCACCGAACTGAATATTGCTTTCCGGATTCAGAATCCCTTTTGTCCGGAATTCACTGACATGTGCAGTGCGTTCCTCAACCGGACAGCCACGTTCCAGAACTACCGGACGCAGCCCTGCTTTTGCCAGTACATAAGCAGCGAACATGCCGGCAGGACCCATGCCGACAATAACAGGACGTTCCGGACTGTGACAGATAAAAATTTTATATTTCTTATCTTCGGCAGGAGAAATATCTTTATCTCTGGCGCATTTCTGGAGAATTTTCTTTTCTCCGGCAGCTTTTACATCAAGTGTAAACAAAAAAGAAATATTATCTTTTTTTCTGGCATCTACAGAACGTTTCCGGATTCTGATTTCCTGAATGCTTTCAAACGGAATATGCAGTTTTCTGCCGACAGTTTTTTTCATGTCAAGTTCTGTATAGTCTAAGTTCAGTCTGATATTCTGTAATCTTATCATCAAAATTTCTCTCCTGCATTATGAAGTATTTCTGCAATGTTTTTTCCGGCAGCATTACCGCTTGCCCATGCCCAGTGAAGCTGATACCCTCCGCAGGGTGCATGAACATCAACAGCTTCTCCGGTGATATATAATCCCGGACAGGCTTTCACCTGTAAATGTTTGTCAAGAGCCGTTCCGGAAACCCCTCCGGCAGAAGCCTGTGCCTGTTCTTTCACCGTTCCCAGAACCGGAAACCGGAAATCATGACAGATTCCGGCAAGCTGACGAATCTGCAAATCAGAAAGCTGATTGCATGACATATCCGACCGGATTCCGATTTGTTTCAAAACAGCTCTTGCCAGAGGTTTCTGCATCAGTCCGGAAAGCATATCTTCACAGACACATGTGCAGCGTACTGCCTGACAGCGATACAGTCTTGCAATGATTTCTGTCATTTCCAGTTCCGGAAACAGGTTTACAGAAATCTGATATTCTGAAAACTGATGTTTCAGATAACTGGATAAATTAAAAATACAAATGCCGGAAAGTGCCTGTTCTGTAAACTGAATTTCACCGGTTTCAGTTCTGATAATCTGATTTTTATGATACAGACTGACAGAACCTTTTACCCGCAAACCTTTCAGAGGACGAAGAATGTTCTTGTCTGACAGCAGGGGGCAGAGAATGGGCTTTCCCTGTATCACTGGAATATGCAGCTCTTTCAGCATTCTGAATGCACTGCCGTCTGTACCAAATTTCGGCTGAACTGTTCCGCCTGTGGAAACTATCACGAAACGGGAAAGATATTCTGTTCCGGCTTCTGTCAGGATATGCCAGATTTTGTTCTGACAGAACAATTTTACGGCTTGTTCATTGCAGAATTCCGGAACGCCGGAACAATGCAGACGAAGTGCATCAAGAACAGCATTTGCACTCATGCTGTAAGGGTAGATTCTGCCTTGTTCGTCCGTCCGGCAGTATAAGCCCAGAGTTTCAAAAAAAGTTTCTGCCTTGCCGAAATTTTCCAGAATTCTGGTCACATCATAACTCCCCTGATAGTCAGAAGCAGTAATATGCTGATGGCTTAAATTGCATCTGCCGTTCCCGGTTGCGAGAATTTTCTTTCCGGTACGAGGAAGCCGTTCCAGAATAGCAATATGCTCAAGTCCCATTGAAACTGCTGTGACAGCGGCGGCAAGTCCGGATGCACCGCCGCCGATAATCAGCAGATTGAAAATTTTGCTCATGCTTCGTTCAGAATCGGCAGAAGCTTCCGGATAATATAGCGATTAGAAGAATCTATGCCCTTCATATCTGAGTTGACTGCAATCACAGCGTGATACTGCGGCAGTACAAAACATTTCTGTCCCCATTTGCCGCTCATATAGAAATTGCCGTCTGCTAGTACCCAGAAGAAATAGCCGTAGGGAACCCGCTCAGGTGTTGCCACACGTGGTTTAGTGGCGGCATTCAGCCAGCCTCTGGAACAGATTTTATTTGTCATCATGCCCCAGCCTAATTTGGCGACATCTTCGGTTTTCAGTTTCAGACCGCTTGCGCCGAATACATGTCCCTGCGGGTCATATTCAAATTCATATTCTGTAATTCCTAACGGGCTGAACAGATAATTTACTATCTGTTTGTCCAGAGGGTCGCCGTCTTCTGCTTCTGCCATGCGTCCGGCAAGATAGGCACAGACATTGTTATAGAAAAATGTCTGGTGTTCCTGTCCTTCGCCGAGGGGAGTAACAGCCGCTTCACAGCAGACTTTCAGATAATCTTCATAGTTTTTTCTGTCATCAAATAATAGTCTGTAGTTAATGCCGGAACGCATTGTCATCAGGTCGTCCAGTGTCAAATCTGAAATAGCTGCTGCACCAGTATGCAGCAATTGACGGACTTTTGTTTTCGGAGTCAGCTGACCTTCTCCGCAAAGTCTGCCGATAAGCAGAGAAATCAGGCTTTTCATAATCGAATACTGCGGATAAAGTACACCATCCTCTTCTGTACGGGCGATAATTTCGCCGTCTTTCATGATGACAGCGGACAGCACTTCCGGATTTTCAGGTGTCAGAATTTTCATAGCAATCCCTCCTATAAATTTATAAAATTATTTTAAGTGATAAATTAATTTTGTTTTTCAAGCACAGCAATGCCAACTAAGTCATATCCGGCATTGACTGCCACAGCCGAACCGATTTTTACACGTTCTACAGGCGGATAACCGAGTTTTTGTGTCAGAATTTCTTCGGCTTTGTCAGCAAGTTCGCTTTTTGCGCCCTGCATAATCAGATAGGGAGAATCCGGAAGCATAACATTCAGAATTTTATCAGTCAGCTTCGGAATGATATTTTTTTCACCCCTGACTTTTTCAGGTGCAGAAATCTTACCATGAGAAATGCGGATAATCGGCTTTAAGCCGAGAACTTCTCCGGCGAATGCAGCAACGGCGGTCAGTCTGCCGGATTTCCGGACATATTTCAGTGTCATAGGTGTAAAATACACACCGATTTTGGAAATCCAGTCTTTGATATAAGCAAGAATTTTTTCAACAGATTCGCCTTGTTCTGCCATTTCAGCAGCTTTCAGAACCGGATAGCCGTAACACATGGTGTAATTTTCGCCGTCTATAATATAAATGTGCATAGATTTGGCTTCCGGAATTTCTTCATAGAGCATGTCACGAGCTTGCTGGGCATTCTGATAAGTCGCCGAACCGCTGGCATTGATGCTGACATAAATCACATCTGTATAGCCTTCTTCATAGCATTTCTGAAAAACTTCCTGAAATGTAAATACTGTTATCTGTGAAGTAGAGGGCATTTCATCAGAATGTGCCATCATTTCATAGAATTCTTCTTTTGACAGGTCACGCTGTTCCTGATAAGATTCTCCGTTCAGACCGATGCCGAAGCTTAATAATTCAATGTTATGTTCTTCTGCCTGTTTCAGTGGCAAGTCGCTTGCCGTATCAGTCATTAATTTAATTTTAGCCATGGGAAACAATCCTTTCTGCAATCAATTTATTTTTATCAACAGCAATCCCAGTTATACAGGACATCAGAGAAATCAAGAGCTTTTAACTTTTCTGTATTGATGAAGAAATTTCCGACTCCGGCATCTCCCCACATCACACGGTCATTCTCACCGGAATCATAATCTGAATCTAACTGGAATAACAGAAAATCATACTTTGAATTTTCTTCTCTGGGGTCATCCTGTGTAAAATACGGATAACCGCCAATTTGATGATTGAAAATTTCATCAACAAATTCACCATATTTATCCCATTCTTCTTCATCAGCTTCGCTATCTGGACGTTCATAGCTTTTGGCAGTTTCAAATGTCATGCCATATTCACCGGAAACAGGCATATTATATTCATCTTCATCATATTCAGATTTGATGAGTTTTTTCTGAATTTCTTCTTTTGTGACAGTCCTGTCAACTTCCGGATAGTAAATTACTCTGAAAGTGTCCTGTTTGGTGATGTCAAAACCGCCATATTCTTCATCATTGAGAATCCAGAACTGCAACAGTCCGGATTTTGGAAACGGCTCGAAATTAATTTCTGAACAGTCAATCTGTGCTAATAGTCTGAGCTGATTGCCTTCTTCAGCTATCGGAAAATCCCCGTCATGAGGAATATAGCCCAGTCCGCCGGCTTTACTGCTGAAAATATCCGGCTGATTATCAAGCAGTTTGAATTTGATACAAGGTTTTTGATTTATCATAATATTACTCCCATTCATATTTTGTCAGGTTGCCCTGTGAAGTCATATCCGGATAGCCCCACTGACGTAGTACTTCATAAGCAGCAATTGCTACAGAGTTCGATAAATTCAGACTCCGGAGTGTCGGGCGCATAGGAATGCGGACAGCAGTTTCCGGATGCTGAACCAGTAAATCTTCCGGCAGCCCGGCATCTTCTCTGCCGAACATTAAATAAATATCTTTTTCCGGATAAGTCACATCACTGTGACAAGTCCGGCTTTTTGTTGTGAAATAATAAATGTTATCTTGCTGATGCTGCTGCATGAACTCATCAAGATTTTGATATTCATAAATTGTGAGTTTATCCCAGTAATCCAGCCCGGCACGTTTCAGATTTTTGTCAGAAATTTCAAAGCCGTAAGGCTTGATTAAATGCAGAGCCGCACCCGTGACAGCACAGGTTCTGGAGATATTGCCTGTATTCTGAGGAATCTGTGGTTCTGCAAGAACAATATGAAGCATAATTTTTTTCACCTGATTTTTCCAAAATAATCTTTCTGCTTTCGGGATATAATAATCTTGAAAGGAGATGATTTTCTATGAATATGAATGCCATCTGGAAAGGCGTTTCTATTGGTGCGGCAGTTGGTTCAGCAGCATTTATGGTGATGAAAACCACCGGAAGCAAGAAGAAAAATATCCGGAAAGATGCAGCCAGAACTTTGAAATCTGCAAAAAATTTAATGGATGATATTTCTTCTATCGTGATGTGAGAAAACAGGGCAGGACAGTTAGATTCTGCCCTGATTTTTGCGGTAACCAAGATAGCTTTCCAGTATGATAGTTGCTGCAACGGCATCCACAACGGCTTTTCGTTTTTTCCCTCTGGTGTTGGTAACGTTTAAATACTGATGTGCTGAAACTGTTGTGCATCTTTCATCCCACATAGCATAGTCAAGTCCGGTCAGTTCATGTAATAATTCTGCGAATGCATGACATTTTTCAGCACGTTCGCCGATGGTGTTGTTCATATTTTTCGGATAGCCGACAACTAAGAATTCCGCTTTCTGTTCTTTTGCCTGCTGTGCGACTTTCTGAGCGCACAGTTCAAAATCCTGTTCCTGAATTACGCAAAGCGGAGAAGCTAAAAATTCGGATTTGTCACAGACGGCAAGACCTGTCCGGGAGTCGCCGAAGTCTACACCCATTATCTTCATAGCATCACCATGGCTGCACTGTGCCGATAATATCACGCACAGAACTGATATGATTTTCATCTAAGAAATCATGCATCTGATGAATTATCTTAATCGGCGCATAAGGGTCAGTGAAAACTGCCATACCCACCTGAACAGCAGAAGCACCAGCCATCATGAGTTCAATCGCATCTTCACCGGTATTGACACCGCCCATGCCAATGACAGGAATCTTGACAGCATTTGCAGTCTGCCATACCATACGCACAGCAACCGGAAAAATACCTGCACCGGACAGACCGCCGACATTATTTCTTAATACTGGTCTTTTTGTCCTGATGTCGATTCTCATGCCAAGAAGTGTATTAATCAGCGAAACAGCATCTGCTCCGGCGGCTTCAACAGCTTTTGCAATATCTGTAATACTTGTCACATTCGGGGACAGTTTGACGATTAAGGGCTTTTTCGTTGCCTTTCTGACAGCAGCGGTAACTTGTTCTGCCATTTCACAGGAAGTGCCGAACGCTGCACCACCCTGCTTTACATTCGGACAGGAAATATTTAATTCTATCATATGCACCTCAGTAGAGTCTAATTTCTTAGCGACTTCAGCGCATTCTTCTACAGATGCTCCGGCGATATTTGCCAGAATGACAGTATCTTTTGTGAGCAGATTCGGCAGTTCGTTCTGAATAAAGTAATCAATGCCGGGATTCTGTAAACCGACAGAATTAAGCATTCCTGCCGGAGTTTCGGCGATTCTGGGGGAAAGGTTTCCGGTGCGCTTTTGTCCGGTTGTGCCTTTCGTGGCGATGCCGCCGAGTTCAGATAAAGGATAAAATTCTTCATATTCTCTGCCATAGCCGAACACTCCGGAAGCTGGGATAATTGGATTTTTAAAATCTATACCACAGATATTTACAGATAAATCAGCCATTACCAGCACACCTCCTCAGCCCTGAATACAGGACCATTTTTGCAGACGTGCAGAAATTCTTCCTGACCGTCTTTTTTAATTTTACATGCACAGCCCAGGCAAGCACCGACACCACAGGCCATGCGTTCTTCAAGAGAGACTTCACAATAAGTTTGATTTCTCATGCAGACTTCTGCAACGGCTTTGAGCATCGGAATCGAACCGCAGGCGAAAACGGCATCTGCTCCCTCACTGAGCAACTGTTCAAGAGGGGCAGTGACAAAGCCCTTCACATCTCCGGCAGAGCCGTCTTCCGTACAGCAGATAGTCTGTGCGCCATAAGCCTGTAAATCTTCCTGTAAAATAACCTGCTGAAATGTCCGGAAACCGCTGACAGCAACAGCTTTTTCCTGATAGTAGGCTGCAAGCGGAAGCATCGGCGGTACGCCGATTCCACCGCCGACAAGTACAACATGTTCTGCATTGGGCAGAAGTGTGAAACCGTGTCCGAGTGGTGCAATCATATCCAGATAGTCACCCTGATTCAGGTCAGCGATTGCTTGTGTTCCCTGATGCTTGATGACAAATACAATCCGGAGTGTACCTTTTTTCCTGTCAATGCCGGCAATGGAAATAGGTCTTCTCAAGCCGAAGCCTTTCGGCAGAATATGGACAAATTGTCCGGGACAGGCGATTTCTGCAATTTCGGGACAGAGTACAGTCAGACTGTAGACATCCTTAGCAAGTGCCTGTTTGTGAATAATGGGATAATTTCCCTGTAGATATTTCATAAGCAATGACCTCACAATTCTGTGATTTTAGATATATCTTTATTTTATCATAAATCTGTCAATTTGTCAATAAGCGGATTTGTAAAAAAAGAGGTTTTTATACAAACTGCCTAATTGATTTATCTGCTGAGTTTCTGAATTTCTGATTTTGTCAGGGGTGAGAATGTATAAATTTTTTTTCTGATTTTAGGTTTCGGCGGTTCTAGTTTCAGGATGATTTCTACTGTTTCCGGGAATTGATTTATAATTCTCATGACATTTCTCATTTTGATTTCGCCTGTTCCGGGTGCAGTGAGAATAATTTTTTTCAGATTATTACATTTTT
>DJXC01000131.1 GCA_002449575.1 Ruminococcus sp. UBA7014 | reverse complement strand
TTCAGTGCATGAGAAGAAACGCATCTTGCAGATACATGAATGACATTCGGGAGCAGTTCGCCGGCGATTTTGTACATATTCGGAATCATCAGCAGCAAGCCCTGAGAAGCGGTGTAAGTTGTTGTTAACGCACCAGCGGAGAGAGAGCCGTGAACAGTACCGGCTGCACCGGCTTCGGACTGCATTTCGACAACAGTCACAGGGTCGCCGAACAGATTCTTCTGACCTTTTGCAGACCACTGGTCTGTGACTTCAGCCATTACAGAAGACGGAGTAATCGGATAGATAGCAGCTACATCAGTAAATCTGTAGCTTGCCCATGCGGCGGCGTTATTGCCGTCCATGGTTTTCATTTTTCTTGCCATGGATAAAATCCTCCTTGGAAATAATAATATAATAAGAAAAATAAATTTGTTTGACAGTCAAACAATTTACATATCTTTATTTTAACACATAATTGGAAATTTGTAAATAGTCTTTTTGTGCAAAATATCTTATCTTTTTTGAACATTTTGCACAATTTTTTTCTGTAAGGGGTAAATTGTCCACGATGTCAATCGGCAAATTTGCCATAATCATTTCAGGGCATTTAGCGACTATGTACAAAATTTTTGATTTTCTCCGGCTTTTTTGCAAAATTCTATTGACGAAAATGTAATTTTGAGTTATAATATTACTAGTGTTAAATACGGATTTAAGTTGACGTATGATTAACACTCGTTTTGTTGTCTCCTTTCTTTTGTTCTACACAAAAACTTTTATCTGATTTTATTTTATTTCCGACAGGGCAGAACATGTCCTGTCATTTTCTTTTTTCGGAAAATGACAGGAAATTTTTTATTGTGCTGTCATATTGATGCCGGAAATCCGTCTTATAGGATAAAGGGGGGATTTTTATGGACGATATGCAGATTATCGAGTTATATTTTGCACGGAATCAGGATGCTGTCAAAGAGACAGAAAAAGAATATGGCGCATACTGTTTCAGCATAGCAGAGAATATTCTGCACAATCAGCAGGACAGTGAAGAATGTCTGAGTGACACATGGCTTCGGGCATGGAATGCCATACCACCGAACCGTCCGGCACGGCTGAAATTATTTCTCGGGAAAATCACACGGAATCTTGCATTTGACCGTTATCGGCAGAAAAATGCTGAAAAGCGCAACAGCAGTTTTGAAGCTGTTCTTGACGAACTTGCTGAATGCGTTGCCAGTCCGGAAGATGTCGAAAAAAGTTTCGATGCAAAAGCACTCCGGGAAGGACTGAACAGTTTTCTGAAAGCACTGCCTCAGCGGGAGCGGCAGATATTTCTGAAACGGTATTTCTATGCGCAGAGTGTGAAAGAAATTGCCAGAGAATATCAGATGACAGCGAATCACTGTACTGTCATTCTGAAACGAGTCCGGAAAAAATTGCAGAACTATTTGGAACAGGAGGGCTTTATATGAAAAAAGAAGAATTATTTCAGGCATTGCATGAAGTGGATGAAGCATTTCTGGATGAGAATGTAACAGAAATCAAGCATTCTACAGGATGGGTCACAGCAGTTTTCAGTATTGCAGCATGTGCGGCACTGACTGCCGGACTGATTTACTTTGTGCCGAAGCCTGCCCGGAATACAGAATCACTTCCGGCAGAAGAAATAAAAGTAATGCATTCTGAAACGACTGTGACGACAGTTGCAGAAACTGTTACAGCCGTATCTGCTGACTGGAATGACAATACATCTGTAAATGAAGAATATCAGCTTTATGATAATTCTCCGGAAATCATTACAGAAACAACCGTAACCAGTATACCAGTTCTGAAAACGACAACTGTCATGGAAAATACTCATAAAAATTCCGAAAGTGAAACCTCTGCTCTTGTTGTAGAAACTTCCGGCAATCTTGCACCGACACACCTGCCCTATGTCACTACTGAGAACGAAACACAGCCTTCCCCTTCTGTCCTGCCGAATATTCAGGATAATGAGCCAAGGCAGATTGAAACGCATTATTTTGAAACAAAACCGGAAATGACAGTAAAAACCACAACCACTGTCACGACAACAGAACTCCCGAAAGAAACCGAACCTGTAACCGAAACACCGGAAATTCCGGAATATATACAGAATATTATGTATGAATCAGATGCAGACGGCGGAACAGTTTTCGCCCGTGAAGAAGGCGAACATATCGAAATTGCTGTAGAAAACGGTTATTATGCAGAAAGCAAATTTGCAAATGCTTTAACATATTACCCCGGAAAGAAATACTGGGTATCCATGCAGGTATTCTATCGTGACAGCGATAAAGAAGGCGCAAGTATTGACCAGATACTTACGCTGAACTACGGCATTGATGTCAGATATTGCCGGATAAATGACGGTCGTTTCCTTGCACTGATTACAGAAGATGACCTGGAAACACTCCGACAGATAGAAAATATGGGCTTCCTGATTGACCTTGCACCGGCAGCAGATATTGAAGATAACGAATTTTATTAAAAAAACACCGTCCGGAATATTCCGGACGGTGCATTTTATGCTTTTAAAAAAGCTTACTTTACATAGAATACCTGTCTGTCAGCAGTCACGTCTTTGTTAGCTGTAGTTGTAACAGCAACTCTGTAGGTATATTTACCTGCGCCGAGTCTGTTGAATTCAACAAATCTGTCAACCTGATTAAGGTCATAGCTCTTGGAATTCGGAGCAACAGATTTGCTGGTAGCCAGTCTGTCATATGCATCATAAACAGCAACAGTCACAGCCTTGATAGTATTGTCAGAAGTGACAACACCCTTGACAGTCACAGGGCTGCCCTTGGAGATAGTCTCCGGAATGTTAGTACCGCCTGTCAGAGTAATGCCTTTGTTGCTCTGGCTGACACCGTTTGTGGAAGCAGCAGAAGTAGCATTGCCAACTGTGAAGTTCTTGTTCACAATAACATAATTGCTGTTATTGGCATTGGTAGCAAATACCATATAAGTATAATTGCCGTCATTCAGCTTATTGAATTCGATGAAATTATCCAGTTTGGAAACATCATAGGACTTTGCATTCGGAACAGCAGTTTTACCGGTCACAAGTTTCTTATTGCTGTCATATACACCAACAGTAACAGAAGTCATGTTGGAAGAAGAAGAATTTACAATTCCTCTGACAGAAAGGCAAGAACCTCTCTTAAGAGTATCCGGAACAGCAGTACCATTTGCAATTGTCATTACATCTGTACCATCAGAAACATTAAATGCCTGATTGACAAGTTCATAATTCTTGTTTGCGCTGTTGCTTGCGATAACTTTATAGTTATAGCTGCCTGCGGTGAGTTTGTTGAACAGAATGTCATTATCAAGCTTGCCGACATTGTAAGTTTTTGCATTAGGCTGTACTGTTTTGCCTGTTACCTGTTTACCGTTGCTGTCATACACACCGACAGTCAGGGATTCAATATTGGAATTAGCAGAAGCCACTGTTCCTTTGACAACCACACACTTTCCAATTCCAAGAGTACTCGGTACAGATGTACCGTTTGCAATAGCGATAGCATCAGAAGCAACCTGACCTTCGCCGACTGTAAATGCTTTATTCACCATAACAAAATTTTTATTAGTGCTGTTGCTTGCGAATACCATATATGCATAAGTACCGTCAACCAGCTTGTCGAATTCAATGTAATTATCCAGTTTGGAAACATCATAAGTCTTAGCGTTCGGGATAGCAGTCTTGCCAGAAACGAGTTTTCCGGTAGTATCATAAATGCCGACTGTCAGTGATTCCAGATTAGAACTTGCAGAAGTCACATTACCTTTCACAATAACAGGCTTGCCCTTCTGGAGTTTAGCCGGAATTTCTGTACCATTTGTGAGTGCAATGGTATCAGTGCTGTTTGCAACAGGCGGATTGACTGCTGTATTACCACCGACAGGCTTTTCTACAGTAGCAGACCCGTCAGCAGAAACTGCAAAAGTCTGGTTTACAATTACCTGGTCTTTATTTGCAGCATTGGTAGCAATTACCTTGTAAGCATAAGTACCATTGTTCAGCTTGTCAAAAGCAACGAAATTATCGAGTTTATTGACATTGTAAGACTTTGCATTAGGCTGAACCGTTTTTCCGGTTACCATATTGCCGCTCTGGTCATAAACACCTACGGTCAGGGAAGTAAGATTGGATTCTGCGGAAGTAACAGTACCCTTGACAGTAACAAACTTACCTTTCTTGAGACCACCCGGAAGGGAAGTGCCGTTTGAGATACTCATAGTATCTGTTGTTTCAGCAACAGCAGCAGGAGTGCTTCCGGCAGCAGTGACAGTAAAGCTCTTGTTGGTCAGCACATAGTTAGTATTCGTGCCGTTGGTTGCAAATACCATGTAAGTATAAGAACCCGGAGCAAGCTTAGCAAAGCCGACATAGCTGTCAAGCTTGGAAATATCATAGGACTTTGCCTTCGGCAGTGCGCTTTTACCAGTTACAAGCTTTCTGCTGGAATCGTAAATACCAACAGTCACAGAAGTGATATTGGAATCTTCCGAAGAAACAACACCCTGCACAGCAACACCTTTTCCCTGCTCAACGCTGTCTGGTACAGCTGTGCCGTTTGTGATAGTAATGGCATCATTTGCCGCCGAAGCGGTAAGAGCAACAGAAGCATTTTCTGTCCGAAGCACAGGCAGAGCAGCAGAAGCTGATGTCACAACAACGGCAGCGAGGACACCGGCAACAATTTTCTGACTATTTTTCATAAAAAACAATCCTCTTTTCTTTCTCTTTGATTTCTTTGGGGACAGCGTGACATCCGTTTCAATTCACACCACAGCCCGGAGAGTTTATGTCTGAGTTATGGCGATTTCTAATTGAAAAAAATAATATGCTTAGACTCCACCCCAATTATAGAATTATTATAACATACTTTTTTTAATTAGTCAATATATGGATTTCAATCTTGTTGAAATTTGACTCCTTGCCTAAAATTTACTGCATATTTCCAGTCATTTTTCACAAAAGAATAAATTAGCAGAAAGCTTGACAAATCTGTCGGATTCTGGTATAATATAAAAAATAAATTTTATGGGAGGCAGTTATGATGGAAGAAAAAAGAATTTTCAATCTGGGCAACATGACACTTCAGGAAACAGCACATATGCTGGAACAGTATCTGAGTGTGCAGAAACATCTGACAACACAGAAATTTGAAATGAACAGCAGAATTGTGCTTCAGTGTGCTGACAGTGATTCCCATTGGAAACAGTTTATCGGACTGGACGCAGCACTGACAATTGAACTGGCTGAAACAGGAAATAATACACTGACTATAACCATCGGCAACGCCAAATGGCTGGATAAAGTTGGCGCAGCCGCAGTAGGTGCATTGTTCTTTAGCCCGCTGGTAGTAGTCGCCGGAATCGGTGCAGTTCGTCAGGCAGTACTGCCGACAGAAATTTTCACATTTGTAGAAAGCAGACTCGGCACAGCAAAGCAGAATTCCTCTGTCAGAACACAGCCGTCATTTTTCTCACAGCCAGAAGAACCGGAAGAACCGGAAGAAACTATCACATGCCCCTGTTGTGGCAGTCCAATGCTGAAAACTCATGCATTCTGCTCTAAGTGCGGCACAAAGTTATAATTTTCTGCATCATAATTTTTGGAAAAGCCCTGCGAAAGCGGGGCTTTTTTCGCATCAGAACGTATAAAAAGCGTGAAACCGTCTATACTTATTAGCAATAAAAGATACAGGAAAGGCGGTTATTGAGATTATGCAGACAATTATTTATTGTGACAGACAGGCAGACTGCATACCAGTGCAGAACTGTCCGGAAGCCTTGCTTCCGCTGTGTAATATTCCATGGCTGGAATATCTGCTGCATTATATCGAACAGAAAGGTTTTCAAAAAGCCGTACTTCTGGCAGCAGATGAGCGTGTCAGGCGGCTTACAGAGAATATGCACTTAAAAATGCCGGTATATTATGCACGGACATTAGCATCACTTCATGCCGATATGCCAGCATTACTGCTCCGGCGGCTGTGTGTACCGGAGTGGGACATCGGCGAACTGCTTTCTCTTTGCAGTGAAGGAGCAGTAAGAGTAATACAGGCAGACGGCACACCAGCACACGCCGAACTGCATCCGCAGGGTTCTGTACTGTTAGAACCGGAAAGAACTGTAATGGCAGAAAATTCAGAATTCCGGCAGATACACACGCCGTCAGAATACAGGCAGATACAGCACAAATTATTAAACACTTCCGGAAAATTCCGCCGGATACGAATCGGTGAAGGTTCACGCATTGCAGAAACAGCAGTGATTGATGAAGAATCTGTCATTGGCAATGACTGTATTATTGGTGAGAATGCAAAAATATCAGGGTGCAGCCTCGGGAGCGGTGTACAGATTGGCGCAGATGTGATTCTGAAAGATTGTGTTATTTGCCGGAAAACCCTGATTGATGCCGGAACACATCTGGAAAATGCGGCTGTTCCGGAAAATACGGTACTTTGTCCGGATATGGGAGCAGCACAAAGCCGGAAACATGCAGTTTTGCCGGAAGACGGCATCTGCGAAGGACTTCCGAAATGGAACACAGCAGAAACAGCATTGAAAGCGGGGTCAGCACTGACCGTACTGGGAGAAAATATTCTGATAGGTTACAGTCATAAACAGGCAGTAAGTCTGGCAGCAGCAGCGGCGGCAGGTGCAGCAGCACATGGAGCATCTGTCTGGCTTGCCGGAGAATGCGCCCTTTCACAGTTAATCTATCTTTCTGGAATGACTTCCTGTCCGGTAATGCTCTGGATACAGGGAGAACATGTCATTCAGCTGAAACCTTTCTGGAAAGGCGGATTTCCACTGACAGAACAACAGGCGAACCGTGTCTGGCAGGCGTTGGAAGCCGGCACTTGTTCACACATTTTAAAACCGGGCAGCCTGCATCATGCAGAGGAATTTCATGCATTATGGCTGGAATCATGCCGGAAGCTTTTACCGCCGCCGGAATTTGAAATTACAGTCAGCTGCGCCAATGCGACATTGCGGACAGCCGCACAGGAATTATTTTCAGGCGGAACAGGACAAAGAATTACACTCTCCCTGTCGGAAGATGGTACAAGAGTGTCCGCATTTTCCTCAGAATCGGGCATGATACGGCATGAGCAGCTGTTATTATTATCGCTTTTGTCAGTACAGGAGGAGAAGCAGCCGTTAGCCATACCAGACAGTTTTCACTTATCCGCAGAAGAATTTGCCGCACAGTATCACGGCAGAATCATTCGTGTGCCTCATGCGGAAAGTACCGGAGCAGAACTTTATCAGAAACAAGGTATCTGCACAGACGGGATAAAATTATTTGCACATGTGTTAAGGGTACTGCATCAGCGTCATCTTACTCCGGCACAGGCAGCAGCACTGCTGCCGGAACTATGTACAGTGCAGCATGA
Source organism: Ruminococcus sp. UBA7014 (assembly GCA_002449575.1). Classification (GTDB taxonomy): domain Bacteria; phylum Bacillota; class Clostridia; order Oscillospirales; family Ruminococcaceae; genus UBA3855. Next base: position 17,182 of record DJXC01000131.1, on the reverse strand, counting down.
AATCACAACTTCTCTCTCCCGTCAAAGTATTGAACAATTACAGCATTCCAATCCGGACACACATATCAGCATTATCATGCCGCCATACAGTAAGCTTGTAAAACTGCGTGTTCATGCGGATTCTGTAGAAACTGCGGCAGAAATCTGCGGTTTCTGGGAAAAAAAACTGCGGCTTCTGGAATCGGAAGAAAACTGAAAAGCCGGGTATGTGTTTTTATAAATTTTATGAAATTTGTCCAATTCTTTCCGGAAGATTCTGCTGTACTCTTGACAAGAAGAAAAATTTCAGCTATAATAGAAGTTAAGTATTGCAGGCTCTCTGAATTCAGGGAGTACGTTTTCTTAGAATATTTCTGATTTTTTGGCTGTATGCCTGAAATAAAGGAAAGCCGCGGGGCTTTCCGTACTTAGTCCGTACTGACAGCATGTGAGCTGTCAGAAAAACAATTGCAAATGATTTACTGCATTTTCCTTCTTCGCATGATTTCAGACATTTCTGTTTTCGATTTACCAGCAGTTCCATGTCAGGAAGGCAGAAATGCAGCATTTGTGCATCACGAAATGAGGTAACAATTGAATACTCCAAACACACACACCAATCGTGGTCAGAGCGAAATAAAGCCGAAAAAATACGCTGTGGCACAGCGACCTGACCAGAAAACCTTCAGACCCCAGAAAAAAACCAGCAGTAAAATGCATGAACAGCACCGTGCGCCAGTACGGATTATTCCGCTTGGCGGTCTGAATGAAATCGGCAAAAATATGACAGTATTTGAATGCAGCAATGATATGTTTATTCTGGACTGCGGACTGGCATTTCCAGATGCCGAAATGCCGGGCGTGGATATTGTCATTCCGGATTTTTCCTATGTAGAGCATCATAAAGATAAGCTGAGAGGCATTGTCATTACACATGGACATGAAGACCATATCGGCGGACTGGCATATTTATTAAAAAAAGTAAATGCGCCTGTTTATGGTTCGGCGATGACAATCGGCTTGATTAAGCACAAACTGGAAGAACATGGAATTCTGAACAAAGTGCCGCTGTACGTCATGGAGGCAAAAAAAACCATTAAAATGGGCTGTATGACGGTAGAATTTATCAAAGTGAATCATTCCATTCCAGGTTCTATGGGTTTGATTATCTACACACCAGCCGGAATCATGATACACACCGGAGATTTCAAAGTAGATTTTTCACCAATAGACGGCGAACGCATTGATTTGGGAAGGTTTGGCGAACTGGGAAACAAAGGTGTTCTTGCGCTGATGGCAGACTCTACAAATGCCGAACGTCCGGGCTATACACCGTCAGAAAGCAAGGTCGGTGCATCGTTTGAGAAACTGTTTGCCAAAGCAGGAAACCGGCGTATTATCATTGCAACATTTTCGTCAAATATTCACCGTGTACAGCAGATTATTAATATGGCAGCAAAAACAAAACGAAAAGTTGCAGTATTGGGCAGAAGCATGGTAAATGTAATGGCAACGGCTCTGGAACTGGGTTACTTGGAAGTACCCAAAAATATTATTGTCGATATCGAGACAATCAATCAGTATCCGCCGGAACAGCTTGTGCTGATTACAACCGGCAGTCAGGGCGAGCCGATGTCCGCACTGACAAGAATGGCAATGCATGACCATAACAAGATTAATATCACACCGCTGGACTTTATTATTTTATCTGCAACCCCAATTCCGGGCAATGAAAAGCATGTGACAAAAGTGGTGAATGAACTGCTGAAATCCGGTGCAGAAGTGATTTATGAATCCATGTATGACGTGCATGTATCCGGACACGCCTGTCAGGAAGAACTGAAACTGATGCTTGCACTGACACGTCCGAAATTTTTCATTCCCATGCATGGTGAATATAAGCATCTGATTAAGCATCAGGGTCTTGCACTGGAAATGGGTGTCCCCAAAGAAAATATTATGATTGCTTCTATCGGCAATGTGATAGAAACAGACGGAAATACCATGCGGATTGTAGGGCAAGTCCCCGCCGGACGCACACTGGTTGACGGTCTGGGAGTCGGTGATGTCGGCTCAATTGTACTCCGGGACAGAAAGCATCTGTCAGAAGACGGTCTGATAATTATTATTATCGGAATTCAGAAATCGACAAATGAAATTGTTGCCGGACCTGATATTGTTTCCCGTGGATTTGTCTATGTCCGTGAAGCAGAAGATATGATGGTACAGGCACGCCAGCTTATGCGCCGGACACTTGCAGGCTGTTCCTATGCAGAACTCCGGGAATGGGCATCACTCAAAACAAAGCTGCGTGACCGCATGTCAGAATTTATCTTTGAACAGACAAAGCGCAGTCCGATGATTTTGCCAATTATCATGGAAATTTAAAAAAATGCAGATGAAAATCTGCATGAAAGGAGTGTGAGAATTTGAAGCCAAAGTATCAGACAGCATTGTGGGTATTGACAATTCTGCTGCTCTTACTGACAGTGATAGCCTCAGCAGTCCTGTATCATAGGGGTATAAGATATGGTTTTCTGTACAGTTTGCCGGCATTTCTGCTTGCCGCTATAACAGGACTCACACTTCTGGATTCTCACCACAGCCGGATACGCTATATTGCAAAACTGAACCATGAATGCACCGAAGCCGAACTTGCAACATTTCAGCAGCTTGACATGGGACTGTGTGTACTGGATGAAGAAGGAATTCTTCTGCATTATAACGATTATTTCAGCGAAAAAATTCTGGATGCAGAAGACATGTTCGGCAAAAAGCTCAGTGCATTTCTGCCACTTGATACAGAAGTAGAATTTCAGGAAATTCACTGGCAGGACTGCTTTTATCAGGTGCGTTCCGTCCCCTACGAAGGAGAAGAAAAACGGCTGACTGCCTTTCTGTGGTCAGATATTACAGAACTGGAACAGACCCGGCAGAATTATCAAAACTCCCGTCCGTGTGTGATGCTGATAATGGTAGATAATTACGAAGACCTGATTCAGAACGCCAAGGAAAGTACCCGTCTGGAAATCAGTGCAACAGTAGAAAAACTCTTGGAACAGTTTATTTCACAGACCAACGGAATTTTAAAGCGTCTGAAAAATGATAAATTTATTGCAATTCTGGAAGAAGAACATATCCAGCAGCTGATAGCTGAAAAATTCAGCATTCTGGATGAAGCCCGGAATATCCGTGCAGATGAGAAAAACTGTCTGACATTCTCAATAGGAGTCGGACACGGTGCAGCGACTATGCAGGAAAGTGAAGCATGGGCAGTACAGTGTCTGGATATGGCACTTGGCAGAGGCGGCGACCAGGCAGCCGTAAAAACAGACAGCGGTTTTCGTTTTTTCGGCGGCGTGTCAAAAGGCGTGGAAAAGAAATCCAGAGCCAAAACCAGAATTATCGCCGGAGCAATTCAGGACTTAATTTTAAACAGTGCAAATGTATATCTGATGGGACACAGATTCGGGGATTTGGATTCCATCGGTTCAGCCTGCGGATTAGCCGGCGCAATCCGGCTGATGGGAATTCCGGTGAATGTCGTTGTTGACCCGGAAAAAAATCTTTCCAAACAATTGATTGCTATTGCAGAAGAAGAAATGGGAAAGGACTTGTTTCTGACACCACAGCAGGCAATTGACACCATCACGGAAGATACTCTTCTAATCATCGTAGATACGCATAACAAAGACATTCTGGAAAGTCTGGAATTATATCAGGCAGCGAAGAAAGTAGTCGTGATAGACCATCACCGGAAGACTGTCAATTATGTAGACAATGCTGTTGTATTTCATCATGAGCCTTACGCCTCATCAGCATGTGAGATGGTGACAGAACTAATTCAGTATTTCAAGCTGAATGCAGAAGTAAATGCCTGTTGTGCAGACTGTCTGCTTTCAGGGATAATGCTGGATACAAAAAATTTTGTGATGCGGACAGGAGTCCGGACATTTGAAGCGGCGGCATATCTGAAAAAAATCGGTGCAGATACCGTAAAAGTAAAAGGATTGTTTTCGGGTTCTATCGCATCCTACAAGAGCCGTGCAGAAATCGTTGGTTCAGCAGAGATAGTCGGCTGTCACGCAATCGCAATCGCACCGGAAGGAACACCGGAAATACGGCTGGTAGCCCCACAGGCAGCAGACGAATTACTGAGCATTTCGCATGTAAATGCAGCATTTGTAATTTATACCGTAAAAGATATGGTTTCTATATCAGCACGTTCACTGGGTGCAGTGAATGTACAGGTCATTATGGAACAGCTCGGCGGCGGCGGTCATCAGACAATGGCAGCCACACAGATGCGTGGCATTACATCAGAACAGGCAAAAAATCAGTTACTGGAAGTGCTTGCCGAAACAGCCACAGAAGAAAATAATTAATTTTTTAATTATTCACGATAGATATACTTAAACAGAAAGGAAGATTGTAATCATGAAAGTGATTTTCATTCAGGATGTCAAGGGTTCTGCCAAGAAAGGCGACATGAAAGAAGTTGCTGACGGCTATGCCCGCAATATGCTTTTAAAGAAAGGGCTTGCCGTAGAAGCGACCCCGGAAAATATCAATAAATTACAGGGACAGAAAGCTTCTGCACAGCACAAGAAGGATGTCGAAAAACAGACTGCTGAAGAAATCAAGGCAGCCGTAGACGGAAAGACAGTTGTCATCAAGGCAAAAGCCGGAACAGGAAGCAGATTATTTGGCTCTGTGACTTCTGCACAGATTGCACAGGAACTGGAGAAGCAGCACGGCTGCAAAGTAGACAAGAAGAAGATTGTACTCAAGTCTGATATCAAGGCATTTGGAAGTTTTTCAGCAGAAATCCGGCTTTACACAGGAATTTCAGCAAATATCCGCATTGAGGTAACAGAAGTATAAGCAACAGGCGGCAGCAGCCGCCTTTTGTTCAGGGAAAGGGGAAAAATTATGCCTGATTTTGAACATATCAACATGCCCTACAGTCTGGATGCAGAACAGACAATTCTGGGAGCAATTCTGATTGACAGTGACACACTCAGCGTTGTGCTGGTATATATCAAGCCGGAATGCTTTTATATCGAACAGCACCGGACACTGTTCACGATTATGATGAACATGTTTCAGACGGGAAATCATGTGGATGTAATTACAGTCCTGAATGAAGCACTTGCAGCACATGTATTTGAAACCGCCGCAGAAGGCAGAAATTATCTGATAAATCTTGCAGAAAGTGTGCCGACAGTAGCAAATCTGGAAAGTTACTGTAAAATTGTAGCAGATAAATATTATCTGCGTTCCCTGGCAGAAGTTTCACAGAAAGTGCTGTCCGAAATCCAGAACGGCGAAACAAATGCCCAGATGCTGCTTGACAGTACAGAACAGCAGATTTTCAGCATACGTCAGGGCAGAGATGTCAGCGGACTGACACCGCTGAGGGAAGTGGTATCCGAGACTTATACCCAGATAGGAAGGCTGGCAGGACCTGACCGGGAAAAATACAAAGGTATGGGAACGGGATTTGCCTATCTTGACAGTTTGATTTCCGGGCTGAACAAATCGGATTTAATTCTGATTGCTGCACGTCCGGCAATGGGTAAAACGGCATTCGCCCTGAATCTGGCACAGAATGTTGCAAAAACACACCCGGAAGAAGCTGTTTGTATTTTTTCACTGGAAATGCCGAAAGAACAGCTTGCAGCACGGATGCTGTCAGCAATAGCGCAAGTAGACTCCAACAAGCTCCGCAACGGCAGAATCAGCGGAGACGACTGGATTCGGCTGGCAGCCGGGACAAGTTATCTGTCAAACATACCAATTTATATTGATGATACTGCAAGTATCACCGTTCCGCAGATAAAATCCAAACTCCGGCGGATAAAAAATCTGGGACTTGTCGTGATTGACTATCTGGGCTTGATTCAAAGTACGCTGAGAACAGAAAACAAAGTACAGATAGTTGCTGAAATCACCCGTCAGATGAAAATTATGGCAAAAGAACTGAATGTACCTGTCATTCTGCTGTCACAGCTTTCAAGAGGGCCGGAAAGCCGTACAGACAAAAGACCAATGCTTTCAGACCTGAGAGATTCGGGGTCTATTGAGCAGGATGCAGATATTGTACTGTTCCTGTATCGTGATGCATATTATAACAAAGACAGCCAGACACCGAATGTAGCGGAATGTATTGTTGCAAAAAACCGTCACGGCGAATGCGGAACGGTCAATTTAGTATGGGACGGACAGTTCACACGTTTTTCCTCACTGGAGAAATCATCAGATGAAACCGCTTGAATCCGTCCGGAATTTTCTGGAAAGAAAACAGATACAGGGACAGCATGTCACCTGCGCCCTGTCCGGAGGGGCAGACAGCGTATGTTTATTATATTGTCTGCTGCAATTCCGGGAAAAATACAAGCTGGAAATTTCAGCAATTCACATTCAGCATCATCTGAGAGGAGAAGAAAGTCTCCGTGATGAGAAATTCTGTGCGGAATTATGTAAAAGTCTGCATGTGCCTTTGCAGATAATTGCTGTAGATGTACAGAAATTCCGGCAGGAGGAGACGCATAAAGGATATTCTGTAGAAAATGCAGCACGGGAATGTCGTTATCGTGCATTTGCAGAACATGCCGCCGGACTGACGGCAACAGCACATAATGCAACAGACAATCTTGAAACAGTAATATTCCGGCTTGCCAGAGGGACAGGATTAAAGGGACTTTGCGGCATTCCGGAACAGCGTGACAGATATATCCGTCCCTTACTGAAATCCAGCCGGAAAGAAATCGAAGCATTTCTGACAGAACAGAAAATAAATTATATCACGGATTCTTCCAATCTGGAAGATGTCTATACACGGAATTTTATCCGACATCATATTGTGCCTTTATTCTCCGGAATCTGTGCAGGCAGTTCAGAAAAGAATGTTGCCATGATGACAGATATCCTGACAGAAGAAGAAAATTATCTGGAACTTTCTGCCCGGAAAGCTTATGCAGAACACATTTGTCCGGACGGCTGCCTGAAAGAATTACAGCAATTGCATCCTGCAATACAAAAACGCTGTATCCGGCAGTTTCTGGAAGAACAGGAACTGCCTTCCGGCTACCGGACAGTGACAGCCGTACAAAAACTGCTTGCCAAAGGCGGACAGGCAGAAATCGTCCGTGGAAAAGTCACAGCACATGTCAGCCGACATGTCTTGTATCTGGAATACAGTCAGTCAAAACCACCGGAAAAATTGCTGATTCTGGGAGAAAACCAGATTTTTCCGGGATATCTTGTCAAAGCAGAATGCATCAGCAGAAAAAATTCTGCTGAATTTGAAAAAATTCACAAAATATTTGCAAATTCGGCACTGGATTATGATATAATAAAGAAGTCCGCAGTATTACACGGCAGAAAGAATGGACTGTATCTGAAAACTGCTGACCGGAATCATACCATTTCAGTCAAAAAATGGCTTCAGACACAGTCTGTTTCAGAGCGGAATACACTGCATTATCTTTCAGATGCCGAAGGTCTGCTATGGGTGGAGCATCTGGGAACAGCAGAACGTGCTGCCGTCACAGAAAAAACACAGACAATGCTGATTCTGCATGTTCACAGAACTGACACCCGGCGCACATAGAATTATCACAATGATGATGTATACTAAATCATCAAAAAATTAGCAGTCTCGCCATGAGAGTGCCAATTCTGAAAACTTGCACAGGCAAAGTCAAAATGAAAAAGGAGTGAAGCTCTTGACACCAAAAAGAAGCAGAGGCATAGTTGCCTATCTGGTTATTGCAGCATTGCTGATTTTTCTTGCAGCCTATATGCTGCCGCAGCTGAACAAAAAAGAACCGGAATACACATATTCGCAGATTATCTCACATTTCGATAATCTGGAAGTCACGGATTATACGCTGGATTTGGGTACAGGTGAACTGAATCTGAAACTGAAAGACAGTAACGAAGAAGTGACCTATTCTGTACCGAATGTCTCTATTTTTCTGAGTGATACAGAAGATTACAGAACTAAGTATAACAATGCAAATCCAAAATTACCGCTGAAACAGGATTATTACAAGATTACAGATAATTCGTGGCTGATTACCTATGTACCAACGTTTATTATTCTGGTGATGGGTGTTGTGCTGTTTATATTTATGATGCGTCAGGCAGGCGGCACAAAGTACACGAATTTCGGAAAAGCAACCATCAAGACACAAGCAGACAGCAAAAAAGCGACATTCAATGATGTTGCCGGCGCAGATGAAGAAAAATTTGAAATGACAGAAATTGTAGATTTTCTGAAAAATCCGAAAAAATACGCAGAACTGGGCGCAAGAATTCCAAAGGGCGTTTTATTGCTCGGACCTCCCGGAACTGGTAAAACATTGCTTGCCAGAGCAGTTGCCGGAGAAGCAGGCTGTCCGTTTTACCCAATATCCGGTTCGGATTTTGTGGAAATGTTCGTTGGTGTAGGTGCATCACGTGTGCGTGATTTGTTTGATACAGCAAAGAGAACTGCACCGTCTATTATTTTTATTGACGAAATTGATGCTGTAGGCAGACACAGAGGAGCTGGACTGGGCGGCGGACATGACGAACGTGAACAGACCCTGAACCAGTTGCTTGTAGAAATGGACGGTTTTACCGGAAATGAAAGCGTCATTGTCATTGCTGCAACAAACAGAAGAGATATTCTTGACCCTGCACTGCTCAGACCGGGAAGATTTGACAGACAAATAGTAGTTGGTTATCCAGACATTAAAGGCAGAGAAGAAATTCTGAAAGTGCATACCAAAAACAAGCCTATCGCACCAGATGTCAATTTGAGCGATATTGCCAAGACAACAGTCGGATTCACGGGTGCAGACTTAGAAAATCTGACAAACGAAGCTGCCTTACTGGCAGCAAGAGCCAACAGAAAAGCAATTACAAATCAGGACATTGCAGAAGCAACAATCAAAGTAGTAGCAGGACCGGAAAAGAAATCCCGTGTCAAGACAGAACGTGAAGTAAAGCTGACAGCCTATCATGAAGCCGGTCATGCCATCTGCACTTATTACTGTCCGCATCAGGATAAAGTGCATCAGATTTCGATTATTCCCCGTGGTATGGCAGGTGGCTATACACTTTCACTGCCGGAGCATGACAAATCTTACAACAGCCTGAAAGAAATGCATGAAGAAATCATTGTACTGCTTGGCGGACGTGTCGCTGAAAAGCTGATTATGGATGATATTTCGACAGGCGCATCCAATGACCTGGAACGTGCTACCCAGACTGCAAGAAACATGATAACCCGTTACGGATTCAGCGAAAAATTAGGTCCTGTTGTCTATGGCAACGACCAGAGTGAGCCTTTTCTTGGACGTGATTTCAGCAGTACGCCGAATTATTCCAATGAAGTGGCAGCCGAAATTGATGCTGAAATCAGAAACTTTGTGGAACAGGGTTATACAAAGGCAGAAGAGATTCTCCGCACGCATATTGACCAGCTTCACACAGTCGCACAGTATCTGATTCAGCATGAAAAGATTGAAGGACCTGATTTTGAAAAGCTCATGAACGGCGAGAGCCTTTCTGAAGTTCCGGAAGTCTCCGCACCAGAAAAATCAGAAATCGCTGAACACCCAGAAAATACTTTTCAGGAAGCCACACCAGCTTTTCTGGAAAAGAAAACTTCCACAGAAGAATAATAGCATAACAAAAGCCCCTGCCGTACGCACAGGGGCTTTATTATTCAAAAAGCAGAGTTCTGAGAATTTCTGCTGTGCAGAGAGCAAGTTTGCAGGCTGACTCTGCACAGTACAGAATCATACCACTCTCTTTTGAAATGCAAAGAAACTTCTGCTGATGATATTCTATGCAGAAAATCAGATTTTGCAACTGGAAATTCATGACAGCAAAAAATAAATAAAAAATTAATTTTTTTTAAATTTTCTTTGAATTTTGATATTGATTTTTTTGGAAAGATATGTTATAATAAAGAAAATATGCAAGAGGGGGGCAAAGATTATGGCTAGTTTAAGCTTGGGAATGTGGGTTTTAATCGGCGGCGGACTGCTTGCAGCACTCGGATTGCTCATGCTGCTGAACCACGGAAAAATAGCAACAATTATTATTGGTATCCTGCTTCTTGTAGGTGGTCTGAGTGCCGCAAAAATCGGCTATGACCTTGACCAGACTACAGAAGTAGAATATACAGTGACAGAAATTACTGCTGTTTCTGCAAGAGATGCGGGGAATAATTACAGAGTGACACTGAAGAACAGTTCCGGTGTGGAAACATGGATTTATGTACCGGAAGAAAATATCATTCTTTTCCCAAAAGATGCCACTGTAACAATGACAAAAGAACAGGTCAAGAGATATAGTGAACAAAAGTAAAAAATGTTTCTGCCGGATACAGAATCCGGCAGAATTTTTTTGAAAAAACACTTGCAATTCTGTGATATATCTGTTATAATATACATGTATGTCATTCTGTTTTTCAGAAAAAAACAGAAAATATCAGGAAAAGAGGAAAAATACATGCCTGCAAATATTGTAATCGGAACACAATGGGGCGACGAAGGAAAAGGCAAGGTCATTGATATTCTTGCATCCCGTGCGCAGGTAGTTGTGCGTTCACAGGGCGGCAACAATGCTGGTCATACTGTCGTAAGCAACGGACAGACTTATAAACTGCATTTAGTACCGTCCGGAATACTGTATCCGGATACACAGTGCCTGGTTGGTGCTGGTGTAGTACTTGACCCGAAGGATTTTATCAGCGAACTGGATGAAATGGAAAGCCGAGGAATTTCAACAAAGAATCTGAAAATTGACCCTCGTGCCCATGTGGTAATGCCGTGGCATATTACACTTGACGGACTTTCAGAAGCATTCCGTGGCGGCAACGATATCGGCACAACCAAGCGTGGCATTGGACCTGCTTATATGGATAAATACGAACGCTGCGGCATTCGTGTCTGTGATTTGGTCAATCCGGAACTGCTTGCAAAAAAAGCACGTTCCACCGGAGAACTGAAAAATAAGATAATTACTGCTGTCTACGGCGGACAGGCACATGATTTGGATGCCGTCATTGCAGAATATACAGCCTATGGCGAAAGATTAAAGCCCTATGTAGCAGACGTTTCTGTTTTGACTTACGAAGCCTACAAAGCCGGAAAAACAATTTTATTTGAAGGCGCACAGGCAACTTTGCTGGATATTGACTTTGGTACTTATCCGTTTGTCACCAGTTCCCATCCGCTTTCCGGCGGTGTCACAGTCGGAACAGGTATAGGACCTAAGATGATTGATAATATTATTGGCGTTGCCAAGGCATATACAACAAGAGTAGGCAAAGGACCTTTCCCGACAGAACTGTTTGACGAAACCGGCGAAACTATCCGCAACAAAGGCGGCGAATTCGGCACAACAACAGGCAGACCCAGAAGAACAGGCTGGTTCGATGCTGTGATTGTAAGACATTCTGTCCGTGTCAACGGTCTGGACGGACTGGCAATCAACAAGCTGGATACCCTTGCCGGCATCGGAGACCTGAAAATCTGTACAGAATACGTCAAGGCAGACGGTACAAAACTGCATGATTTCCCCTCCAGTCTGGAAGAACTTGCAGAATGCCAGCCCGTTTATGAAACTTTCCCCGGCTTTGATGATGATATTACTGCTTGCCGGAAGTTTGAAGACCTGCCGGAAACCTGCCGGAAATATATCGAACGTCTGGAAGAACTTTGTGAATGCAAAGTATGCATGGTTGGTGTAGGTCCTGACCGTGACCAGATGATTGAACGCTGAGGTGAAAATACATGTCTGATTTGGACGATATGCTCGACGGTTTTGAAGAACCCGTCTATCAGGAAACTGAAAAAAGAGGCGCACCAAAAATTGATGATGCCGATTTAGCCGGTCTGCTCGACGACGAGCCTGCCGTCTGGACAGGCAATGACCAGAAAAAGGGCGCACCGGTTCTGGATACGCAGGACCTGCTTGACGAACCGGAGCAGACCTGGCAGGACGACAAACCAGCAGCCTCACATGATGCGCTGCTGAATGCCGCCGCCGCAGATTTACTCGGCGCAGAGCCTGCCGCTTATGACCCGGTAGAAGAATTCTGTCAGAAACTTCAGTTTGATGAAAATTTAAAAGCTGCATTCATTGGTCTGGATGCAGAAAAACAAATGCAGGTTGTTACCATGCGTGCGCAGCAGCTCGGCATACCTGCTCCAATGATTCCGAATGAACTCCGTCCGAAATCTCCCGTTCCGGCAGAGGAAAGCGCAGAAGAAGCCGCCATGCTGGAAGAAGCACCGGAAACAGAAGAATATGTGCCGCAGTTCAAAGACGAAGATTTGGAACGTGCAAAGCGGGAAGCCGCCCAGCCACGAAAAGAACCTTTGCCGCAGATGGAGCTTTCCGAAGAGGAAAAGCAGGAAAACCGCCGCCGCATGGCGCAGGAGCGTGAACGGCAGGAACGGGAACAGGCAAAAAAAGGATTCAAAACGCTGCTTATGCTGACATTTGTAGGAATTGTAGGCGCAGTGGCATTTTGTTTATTTTTCTCGAATTTGTTTAATGTCGGAAACAAGTTAGTAGAAGCCGGAGAAGGCGGCATGGTTGTCAAGCTGAAAGGCATTGCCGGATATGTAGGCATTGTGCTGGGAATCGGTTCACTACTGTTAGCCGCACCGATTCCGCAGCTGAAAGGCTTATGTAAGTTTTTAGATATTGTTGGTTTCGGACTGATGCTGTTTCCGGGAGTGCCGCTGCTGATGCAGACAGAAAACGGCGGTGCAGTTGTCGGAATTCTTTACGGTGTGGCACTGCTGGCATGTGGATTCAGTGCGTTCACACTTATAACGAATGATGATATTGAGAAATATAACAAATACGGCAACACCTGACAAATCTGAATTTTCAGTGAATGAATTGTAAATATTTGACGAAAACTGTACGGAAACGTACAGTTTTTCTTTTTCTGGGGCTGTTTATGAAAGGAGTGGATTGCAATGCTGAAAGCAATCGGAAAATATATTGATACGCTGCCACTGACGAATTTAATTTCTTTTGGAGAAAAGAAAGCGGATGTTGTTCCTATTGAAGTAGACAGATTTTATGATAGTCTGGATTTGGCAGAATTCACATTTATGATGAGAGGCGTAACGGAATCCGGTGCAGAAACACAGACAGAGCTGCAAAAAATGGTTTCTTCTGACGGGAATTATATTCATTTGACATGGTATATCGGGAGTTTATTTACAGCAGAGCCGGGCAGACTGTTTCTGGACTTGTATGCTTATCGTTATGAACCGGATACACCGGGAACTGAGCCGCCGGACGAAATGATTCGCTATCAGTTGCCGCCGGTAGAAATCCGGAAAATTCCGGAAGGAACACGGGAAGCCACTGACAAAGAAAGTTATGAAGCATTCTGGCCACAGGTAAAACGGGCAATCACGGCACTGGAACACCGGATTCAGATAATGACACGGGAAGAATATGACGAACTGGAAGACCCTGACCCAGATGTGATTTATATTCTGACAGAAGAAGAAAATTGAACAAAATCCGGAACGGCTCACAGCCGTTCCGGATTCATTTTTGCAAGAATTTCTTTGAAATCAGAGCCATAAAGGGAAACAAGTTTCTGAATTTCGGTTTGTTCGTGAGGCGGAACAGAAGCATCATGGACAGCAATTGTAGGAAATCCGGCACTGACAGCAGTCTGAATACAGTGCAGGGAGTCTTCCACAACGAGAGTCTCTTTCACGGAACTGCCGAGACGTTCCGCAGCTTTAAGGAACATTTCAGGCGTTTTCTTGCTGGAGGGGATTTCTTCAGCAGTGAGGATAAACTGCATTCTGTCAAGAATGCCGAGTCTTTTAAGAGCAGCTTCTGCCGATTTGCGATAAGTAGCAGTAGCAATGCCATAGCGGATATTTCTGCTGTCGAGAAAGTCAAGAAAATCAGTAACATAAGGTTTCAGGGGAATTTTTTCAGCGTAGTAAGTATAGCACATTTCGCCGATTCTTTGAATCACTTGTTCTCCGGTCATGCCAATGTGGAATTCTCTGGTAAAGAAATCCGCCCATTCCTGCATCGTCATTTTATTGACCTGATTGGAAATTCCTTCTGGCGGGACAAGATTGTGTTCAGCGAAAAAGTCTTTGTCAATCTGATGCCAGATGCCCATAGAATCAATTAAAGTACCGTCCATATCAAGAACAGCAGCCCTGATATTGTGAATGTCAAACATAAAGCAAGTTCCTCATTTCTTTTATTTTTTGAGAGATATTTTCATACGGAATTCCTGTTCCGCAGAAGTGACATGTTTCTGAGCCAGTCCGTAAAGACTGGCGGCATTTTCCTGTAACTGTGCAAAGCGTTCAGCCTGTGGAGAACAGTTCCGGAGTTTTGCAAGGGAAGTACCGACAGGAATGGTACTTTTTTCTTTGATAAGCCGAAGCAGTTCCGTTCCTTTCTGATTAAATGCAAGAACTCTTGCATAAGGGATAGTTTGCTGAAAATCTTTTTTCTGAATATCGAGAAGAGCATAAAGCAGAATTCTCTTGATTCTGGCCATTGTGAAGCATCTGGACTTGACGGAATTCAGGAATTCCGGAAGAGAGCAGGCATTTTTCGCCTTTAAGAAACGGCTTGCAAGATTAGAATTCATATCCGGAAGGACTGACAAATCAGATGCAGACATCATGCGCATTTGATAGAGGATAACAGATGCAAGCTGTAAGAAATCGGCAGTATTAGCTTCAGAAAGAAGCTGTGCAGTAAAATGTGGGAGATACGTCTGATATTCCTGCTGCTGAAAAAATCTGCTCCGGATAAGGCTTGCACTTGCAAAAACTCCGGAAGTTTCTGCACTATCATGAGAAACAGTATTTCTCTGCACAGCAAGCGGCTGAAAGTGTACCCGTAATTCTTTCATTGCTTTAAGATATTCGATGGCAAGCAGATTATTCGGGTCAGTAAGAAGTGCAGCCGTTTCCGGCGGAAGTATTTCAGAAAGCGTCTGACACATTGCCGCCGGATAGGAAAGACCAGATTTCAAGAGTTCCTGTATTCTGGAAGAATTCCGGATTTTCAGACTGACGGAAGCAAGCGATTCCAGAGAAGATAAATTTCCGCAGCAGCCGAACGAAAGAACATCCACAACATGCAAATCATGGAGAAGTCTGACAGCTTTTCCGGCATAAAGTTCAGCAGAAGCACAAGAAAAGGGTACAGGGAGGGCAAGCACCAAATCTGCCCCGGCTTGTACAGCAAGCTGCGCACGGTCAAATTTATGTAATAAAGCGACATCACCCCGCTGAACAAAATCATCACTGAGCAAAGCTATCAAATGTGTGATACCTGATTTTCTGGTTTCCTGAATATGATAACAATGTCCGTTATGCAGAGGATTATATTCGCAGATGATGGCAGCAGTTTTCATACGAGAAGGACTCCTTTCCGGATAATTTACAGAAAATACACAGAATTTCAGAAAAAAGACTTGCTTTTTTCTGAAAAAAGTATATAATAAGTAATAGGGTGCTTTTCAGGCATTAAAAACTTTTAATTTTTCAAATCGAAAGGAAAGATATTTTTATGTTAATTCTGGTAGTAAATGCCGGCAGTTCTTCTTTAAAGTATCAGCTGCTGAACATGGATGATGAAAGTGTACTGGCAAAAGGCAACTGTGACCGAATTGGAATTGACGGACATATTTCCCACAAGACCGCAGACGGCAGAACCTATGATGCAGACTGTGCATTTCCGACACATACAGAAGCTTTTATGAAGCTTGTGGAAGTACTGACAAAAGGCGATGCCGCTGTGATTAAAGATATGAGTGAAATTGCCGCAGTCGGTCACAGAATTGTGCAGGGTGCAGAAGTATTTTCTGAAACAACACTGGTAACAGATGAAATCATTGACAAGATTGATGAACTCCGTGAACTTGCCCCAGTGCATAATCATGCACATGCACTGGCACTCCGTGCCTGCAAGAAAGTAATGCCGGCATCTGTACCGCAGGCAGTTGTATTTGATACTGCATTTCATCAGACCATGCCGGAAAAAGCATTTATGTTCGGACTTCCCTATGAAGATTATGAAAGCCTGCATGTCAGAAAGTACGGATTCCATGGTACATCTCACAGATTTGTATCTGCTGCACTGGCAAAGGCAATGGGCAAGGACATCAAAAATCTGAAGATTGTCTCCTGTCATCTGGGCAATGGTTCTTCTATCACCGCAGTAGACGGCGGAAAATCCATAGATACTTCTATGGGATTCACACCCCTTGACGGTGTCCTGATGGGAACAAGAACCGGCTGTGTAGACCCGTCTGCTGTGACTTTTGTCATGGAAAAGCATGGTTTCACACCTGCCGAAATGTCTGACTACATGAATAAAAAATCCGGATTCTTAGGTGTATCAGGTGTAGGTTCTGACAATCGTGATGTATCTGCTGCATGTGCGCAGGGCAACAAAAGAGCGCAGCTCTCCAAAGATATGCTTGTATACCAGATTAAGAAATATATTGGTGCATATGCCGCAGCAATGAACGGACTGGATGCAGTACTGTTTACCGGCGGCATTGGTGAAAATGCGCCTGATGTGCGTGAAGAAGTATGTGCAGATATGGATATTTTCGGCATCAAGATTGATACTGTCACCAATGCAGGGTTAAAAGGCAAGCTGTGCAAGATTTCTCAGGCAGATTCCAAAGTAGAAGTCTGGGTCGTACCGACAAACGAAGAACTGCTGATTGCAAGAGATACACTGGCACTGATTTCTAAATAATTATAACACAAATAAGATAAGATTGCAAGTACAGGGCAGAAAATTTTCTGCCCTGTTGTGATTTCTGATACAGAAAGGGATAGTTTATGAAGCATATCGAAATGTTTACAGACGGGGCATGTTCCGGAAATCCGGGAGCAGGCGGCTGGGGAACAATTCTGCGCTATGGGGAATATGAAAAGGAATTTTCCGGCGGCGAAGCAGATACAACAAACAACCGCATGGAAATGACAGCCGTGATTGAGGGATTGAAAAAACTGAAAGAGCCTTGTTCCGTGACAATTACAACCGACAGTAAATATGTTGTAGACAGTATTACAAAAAAATGGGTATATTCATGGAAGCAGAAAAACTGGAAGAAGTCAGACGGCAAGACGGCATTAAATATTGACTTATGGGAAGAAATGCT
>DJXC01000005.1 GCA_002449575.1 Ruminococcus sp. UBA7014 | reverse complement strand
TTTCCTGAACCGCAGGCAGGGTCTAAAAATGTCAGCTTACTGAGTTTTTGGCGGTATTCCTGTAATTTCTGCACTCTGATTTTTTCGGTTTTGATTGCCTTGATAGTTTCGAGTTCCGCCTTTAAATCGTCCAGAAACAGAGGGTCAATGACTTTGTGAATGTTGGATAAGCTGGTATAATGCATACCACCGGAACGCCTTGTTTCAGGATTCAGTGTGCTTTCAAAAATCGCCCCGAAAATAGTCGGAGAGATATTCTGCCATTCAAAGGCACTTGCTTCATTCAGAATAATATCAGCGATTTCCTGCGTAAATCTGGGAATTTCGATATGTTCATCAGCGAACAGTCCGCCGTTGACATAGGGGAAAGCGTTCAAGTCGTCCTCATATTTATCACGATGTTCTTCATCTGTATCAAAGATTCTGAACAGGTCTTTCAGTTCCCTGTTCCATTTGCTGACAGGAATGTCATGCAGATAATTCCGAAACTGATTGTGCTTGAAAATGTTTGCTTTATCGGCATAAAAACAGAATACCAGACGAACACACAGCATATTCAGACTTTTCAGGCTGTCCGGAGAATCGGGGTTCTGATATTGTGACAGCAACGCTTTGTAGAGCTTTTCCGTGATTTTTCCGGCATCCACGGAAATCTGCATCTCTTTTTCAAAGTCAGCATTTCCAGTATCCGTGAGGAATTGCAGTCTGTAGTATTCTTTTTCCAAATCTTTCAATAAAATCTGTTCCGGTTCTCCGTTGGGCTTTTCCATGTCGTAGACAAGAAATTCAGCGAAATTACAGGTAATAATCCATCTTGGACGCTGAGAATAGGGAAGTTCAGAGGCGTATCTTTTCGCCTGCTGGAATGGATTCAACAGAGTACCGTCCGACTGCTTGATAGCTTTCCGCAAATCCTTGTCAATGGATTTCTGCTCAATCATGACATGAGTTGACGGAATATAGCCATCAATGAAACTGGTATGGTCTAAATGCACCTTATCTTCAAAGCTGATAAATCCGGCAATGTCCTCCACTCCGTAGACGTGTTCCAGCAAATCAATCCAGAATTTCTGGGACTCGCCTTTTTCATAGCCCTTATCTTTCCATCTGGCTGCGAATTCTTTCGCAGCCTTTTTTTGTTCCTTTCCGTTCATGGGTTCACGCTCCCGTGTGTAAATATTAGTTCCATTATACCATAAGACTGCGGATTTTTCAAGTAGTTTTTCAGATGATAATCAACTTCATGGTAAAAAAGCCTGTTCCCCTCAAAAGGAGCAGGCTTTTTTTATTGTCATTTTCCATGCACTTTTCGCAGAAAAACAGCAGAAATCAAATGATAATCCACTGCTTTCTGACAGTATTTTTCTGACACATGATGATTATATCACAGTACCCCTTAAAAGCTCTATTTTCTGACAATTTCTACCTGTCGGGAAATGTTATAATATTTCATATCACCCAACTTATGGGAAATCTGGATTTAAAGCCTGTGTCTGTTATGGGAGCAGGCTTTTTCTTATTCAAAAGTGATAAAAAGCAGTTCAAGAATTGTGCAACTATACAAATCAAGAAAAAATATAAAAAACTTTTTAGAATTTGCCTGTAATTTACCCTCTTTTTTCGGTGCTTAGTGAAGGGAATAAGCTCACTTCATGAACAGTTACTATTTTTAATTTGGTAAGCACTGCCTCAAGGCAGAAAAACATATTACTCAAGTCCAGGACACCAATAGCGGTCTGGAATATTCCAACAGGGTCTATTAACATATAGCTGTGTGTTGAAGAGTTACATATGGGATAGCCTTTTCATATTTTTCAGGAACGGGCAATTTCAATCTGTTCTCTGTTGTATTCCATGTCCATCTTGTCTGTCTTGGCAGAAAGGTTGACTCTTATGGATATAATTCACACCCCCAATGTACCTGTTAATGTCAGGGATAAGCTCACACTGCGGCAGCTTCGTGGAGTTCTTAAGTCTACAAAAGGCAAAGCTACATACTCTGAATGCTGGTTTAGAGAAAATCCGGATGAAATTTTCTGTCGTGTGAAAGATGAGCTGGCTATTATTACAATCTATAACAATGGCTTTTTTACTTATTGCAAAGGAAAATATACCTGTGTGCTTCGTGTGGACGGATTTGACCATCTCGAATTTAAGTGCTGTACAGAAGAGTCTGGATACAGAAAAGAAAAAGAAGAAAAGTACATTGATGAAAAATGGATATTTATTCTTGCATATTATGGCGCAGTTCAGTGGGAAAAGAATGAAAACAAACGTAACCAGTATCGTCACAAGTTTTATCTTGAAGGCGATGACAGAGATTGGAACGAAGCACTCATCATACCTTGTTTTTTAGAGGAACTGGAAGAAAAAGAACGTGAATATGAAGAATATAAGCGGTTATATGCAGTGTTCGATGCTTTAACTGAAAGACAACAGAAAATTGTATTTTTAAGATTTCATGAAAATTTGACACAGCAAGAAATTGCAGAACGGCTTGGAATTAAGCAGCAATCTGTCTGTGATGTACTTAAAGCGGCAATTAAACATCTCAAAAGCAGTTTTTAATTTTTGTGCGATTTAGATATATTCATCGTTCTTATTTTGTGCAAGTATACAAAAATATATAATGCATGAAAAATTTTCTTAAAAATTGCCTGTAATTTGCCCTCTTTTTTCGGTGCTTAGTGAAGGGCGATAAAAACGAAATTCGTGCAAGAAAATCTACAGATTTTTTAGAAAAACTTCGTCCAAGCACTTCAAAATTCTCCAGTGGTAATATGAGGAGGTGAAAATAAGATGGCACTTAAAAGCGAACTTTACCAGAAAAAAGTCAATATGCGTGAAAACGTAGACGTTGCGTGGCTGATGTCTTTTGCGGCTGAAAAGGATACAGTTGACCCCTGGACAGCGAAACTTCTGAAAAGAGCATCTGTTCTTCTGCGTGAAACGACAGGCTGCTGGCATGACACACTCGAAGCACTCAAAGATGAAGAATTTGCACTCGGAAGCGAACGTCTGCTGAGAGCAATTTTTATGAGTGGAAAGGATGATAACGATGACCCCGATGATGAAGCTGATTAATGCCCTGAATGCACTCATTGTGGCATTGCAGGAAATTGCAGGCGAAGAAACAAAAATTGAAATGGGGCAGTTTGTAGAAATCTACACACCGCCTGAACTGGAAAAATCGCCTGCACAGCCGACCGAAGAAAAAACATCTGCTGAACCTCAGAAAGCAGAGGTCACACACGATGATGTCAGAGCCACACTTGCCGAAAAGTCCCGTCTTGGATTCAAGAATGAAGTGAAAGCTCTGATGAAAAAATACGGTGCGGACAAGGTTTCTGCACTGCCACAGGACAAATGTGCGGAGATTCTGAAGGAGGCGGAGAAAATTGGAAGCTAAACATTCTGAACGCTCCCATGCAAAACTGTCTGCCTCATCAAGTGCCAGATGGCTTGCCTGCCCGCCATCTGCACTGCTGAACGCACAGGTGTCTGACACGGCATCAGACTTTGCAAGAGAAGGCACTTGTGCGCATGAACTTGCGGAATACAAAATTAACAAATTTCTCGGACACAATGTGCGTGACCCCACAGAAAACCTTGATTTCTTTGATGCGGAAATGGAAGAATGCACAAACAGCTATTTGCAGTATATCACCGAAGAAATGGCAAGATACCGCAAGCCTGTCGTCATGGTGGAACAGAGACTGGATTTTTCAGCTTATGTTCCAGGCGGATTCGGCACAGGTGACTGCATCATCATTGCCGATGAAGTACTGACTGTCATTGACTTCAAGTACGGAAAGAACGTCCTTGTATCGAGTGAAAACAACTCGCAGATGATGCTGTACGCACTCGGTGCATTGGATTTGTTTGATATTCTGTACGACTTCAAAGAGGTCAAAATGGTAATTTTCCAGCCGAGAATGGAGAATGTCAGCGAATACACCATTTCCGTTGAAAGTCTGCTTGACTGGGCGGAGCATACACTCAAACCGACAGCCACACTTGCCGCTGAGGGAAAAGGCGAATTTCAGGTTGGTGAACACTGCCGTTTCTGCAAAGTCAAAGCTACTTGTCGGAAACGTGCCGAATACAACTTGATGCTGGCACAATACGACTTTGCAATGCCTGCGGAAC
>DJXC01000032.1 GCA_002449575.1 Ruminococcus sp. UBA7014 | reverse complement strand
TGCTGTCTTTATTAATAATATGTTCCGGAATGCCGATTTTTCCGACATCATGGAGCAGTCCGGCAAGGTAGATATTCTGCCGTTCCTTTTCATCTTTTCCGGCACGTTCTGCAATCATTTCGGAATACTGTGCCACTCTTGAAGAATGTCCGTGTGTATATTTATCTTTGGCTTCAATGGCTTCGGCAAGGGCATAGGCAGTTTCTTCTATCATGGTGCGCATATTTTCCTGTTCTTCTTTCAGGATATTTTTTTCACGGATATTAGCAAGCACAAGCTTATGATTTGTATTTCTGACTTCAAAGAAGCGGAGCATAATCACCAGTCCGACAATCGTCAGATTAATAAACGGCTGTCCCTGTACAGAAAACTGTATTACGGCTGCAATTGCCGGCAGAATCGGAACAAGCATTAAAGCAGCTGATAATTTTCTGTCATATTTCCGGCGGTACTGAAAAATAACCGAAAACTGCAATATCCAAATCATGACAGGAATCAGATAAGAAATGATATAAAATTTTGACCTGTAATAATGATTATTTTCATCAAACGTATAGTAAAGCCCCGTAAACTGTGAAATAATCACCAGTGCTTCGCCTGTGAATGACAGAAGTTCTCCTGCTTTGAGCCTTTTGGGAACAGTCAGCAGATTTACTTCATTCACATACAGATTTATCAGATACCGGTTAAATACATGTGCAATAAAAATCGACATGAAAAATACCAGAAACTTGCAGATTCTCAACATCCAGAAAGCTTGTTCTCCTTGCGTATCCCTGAACAGATATACCTGATAATCAGAAAGCAGCAGCAGTACAGAACTAATTTCCAGAAAGAAAAGAATCTGTTTTTTCGGTTTCTCTATTTTAGAGAAAAATCCGTAAAAAGTAATAGAGGCGCAAAAGCCGATTAATATCAGTTCATATTCTCGTAAAATTTCCACATTGATACCTCATTTTTCTAAAGCATTCTAAAAACAGCCCGTCCGGCATAGACTAAATCTGAAATATCCGTACAGGAGGTTATTGTTCATGAAACGATTTCTGAAATATCTGCTGATTCTGCCGCCGGCTGTTCTGTGTTGTATTGCGGTCATTCTGAGTCATCAGAAAAGAATGCCCGCTGCTGATGAAATCCGTGCTGCGGCAGAGTCTGACCGCAGTGCATGGCTGATGCTTCAAGGCTGGAAGGGCGAACTGCTGCATTCACGTCCGGTCACAGTGCCTTATGAAATCACAGATACCTTTGCAGATTATGCCGCACTTCAGACACGTCAGCGGCTTCCGCTGATGCAGTATGCCGGAAAACATGGTGTATTATATACTTATCGTCTGGAAAATTCTGACCTGTATGCCGAACTGCTGACCGCTGACGGCATGTTGGTCGGCGCACAGTGTTATGAACCGGAAACCGGCAGAATGCTGAACATTCACGGAAAAGCGATATTTTAAAAACTATTTCTTTTCGTTCAGTGCGGCAATGGCAGAAATAAAACTGGAAGCATCTTTAAAGTCCTGATAAACAGATGCAAAACGGATATAGGCAATTTCGTCTACACTCCGGAGCTGTTCCAGTACAATTGCGCCAATCTGGTCAGAAGTCATCTGACTGTGCCAGCTTCCTGTATATTTTTCTTCAACTCTGTCAGCGATTTCATTCACCTGTGCATAGGAAACGGGACGTTTTTTAATCGCATGATAAATGCCGGCAAGGAGCTTGTTTCTGTCATAAGGTTCAAGAGAACCGTCACGCTTGACGACAATTCTCATTGGCTGTTCGACAATTTCATAAGTAGTAAACCGCTTGCCGCATTTCAGACATTCACGTCTTCTGCGCTTGCGGTTTTCTGCCGGACGGGAATCAATGACTTTGGATTCTTCATACTGACAATAAGGACATCGCATAAATTCTCACCTCTGATTTCATTCAGAAATTTCTGATTTTTTTGCATTTTTCTCAATTCCGGAAATCATTCTGTCAAGCATTCTGTAATTGCTGACCAAATCCGAAATTCCTCTGAAATTTTCCCGGTACAGTTCCAGCATCACAGAACATTCCGGATTATAGTTATATAAAATTTCCAGAAAACTCCGGATTCGGAAATTGCCTGTTCCCAGCAGCAGGCAGTTATTTTTTTCGCTGTGGTCGCTGATATGCACATGTGCAACATGACTCCCCAGCATATGCAGAATATTCACAGGCGATTCCTTCGCCCTGACAGCCTGTTTAATATCAAGTACAAATCTGACCTGACTGCCGAGAATTTTAATCATCTCACGCATAAACCGGAGTGACCCGGCCTGACAGCGGCTGACGTTTTCCTGTGCGACAGTGATATGATACGGCTTTGCTGTTTCTGCCAGTCTTGCGAAGCGTTCACAATAAAGTTCCGGTTCAACAGCAAGATTCTGATAATTTCCATGCAGAACGAAAAATTCTGCACCGAGCATCTGACCGGCTTCAAAGGTTTTTTTGTAATAATCCAGCATATCCTGTATACGGCGTTCATATCTGGAAAAGAGCATCATGGGTTCAATCGGACAGGCAAACGGGTGAACACTCCGGCATGTCATATCATAGCGGTTCATGATGTCTTTGAGATTGGCAACAAATGCCGGATGCAGCTCACAGTCGGAATTAAAAAATATCTCGACATGGGAAATACCGTTGACGGCATAATTATATAATACTTCTTCGGTAAGTTCCGGGTACATACACGCTGTCGAAACGCCTGCCTGCATAGATTCTGCTCCTTTCCTGATGATTATCCGAACGGACAGGTCTGCTGACCGTTTTTAAGTTTCCGGGCATAGGGGAAATGTTTCAGTTCATAAATGATTTTTTCAAGTGTACCGGGCATTTCCTCTACAGGAATGCGGATGATAATATTTCTGTAGTGATTGATTTGATTATCAATTAAAGTGACAGTACATTCCTGACTATTGCACAATGTCAGCAGATAAAAATCAGATTTATCATCCATCCAGAAATCAGCTTCCTGATTTTCGAGCCATCTGCCCTCCGGCAGAAGATGCACCGGATTCAGAATCATATCTTCAATGATAATATCATCTTCCCCGAAATGAGGGCGATATTTTTTCTGTTTCAG
>DJXC01000117.1 GCA_002449575.1 Ruminococcus sp. UBA7014 | reverse complement strand
AACATGAAGTGATTGTTAAATATTATTTGGGTCAGGAAACGCTTCAGATGATTGCAGATGCGATGCATATCAAAAAACAAACAGTATATGAAATACGGGTTTCCGCAATAAATCGGATGAAAAAGCATTTATAAATCAGAAAAGAAAATGTTCACAAAATGTTTACATTTTTCACCCTGACAAATGCCCTCTGCCACGCCTAATAAATAGAGGGGGAAAAAGCAAAAGAAATATGAATCAGAAAGCAGAAAGATTCTGGAAAATCTTTGACTTTCCCTATCAAAAATGTAGGAGGTAAATTTCAATGAAGAAAATGATACAGCCCAATGAAGACAAACTCACAATTGCCAGAGAAATGAAAGCCAGAGCAGACAGCGGAGCAGTGGATGCAGAAACGGCTGAACTGCTCCGCACAGGAGCGAAAATGCTCAAAGAAATGACATTCTTCTGTGCCATCCGCAGCAATCTGAAAAAGCTGAAAATTTGAAAGGAGAAAAAACATGAACAAGAACGCAGAATCGTTCTGTATGCCAATCCGTGCAGAGCCTTATGAACATCAGCAGAAAGCCTTTGACTTTGCCTGTCAGAAATTCGGCTTGTTTGATAACCAGAAGCAAAGTGACGGTGTAGCGTTTCTTATGGATATGGGAACTGGAAAAACTATCACAACAATTGCCGTTGCCGGAATCCTGTACCAGATGGACAAGATTGAAACTGTCCTGATTATCGCTCCTCTGAGCATTCTTCCGGTATGGGAAAAGGAGTTTGAAAAATTCGCTGATTTTCCTTATGAGATGCACGTTCTGACCGGAACAATGGCACAGAAAAAACAGCAGACGATATTCAGACAGGCGGATAAACTGAAAATTATTGTTGTTAATTATGAAACTGTCTGGAGAATGGAGCAGGAACTGACAGCATTTCATGCCAATCTTATCATTGCTGATGAAGGGCATAAAATCAAGGAAAATCGCTCCAAACAGTCAAAGACAGTCCAGCATCTCGGAGACAGAGCAGAATACAAACTTCTGCTGACAGGTACGGTCATTACCAATAAGGAGCTCGATGTATTTTCGCAGTATCGGTTTTTAAATCGGCGAATTTTCGGTGATTCGTTCTATGTCTTCCGAAATCATTATTTTGATATGGTGGGATATGGAAACTACACACCAAAATTCAAAGAATCGAAAATGCCGGATTTTCTTGCAAAAATGCATTCTGTTGCATTCAGGGTGACGAAACAGGAATGTCTGGATTTGCCGGAAATCATAGAAGAAATCCGCATGGTGGAACTTGAATCGGATGCAATGAAAATGTACCGGAAACTCGAAAGAGAATCTTATCTCGAAATTGAACAGTCGGAAATTACAGCCGCCAATGTACTGACAAAACTGCTCCGGTTAAGCCAATTAACAGGCGGAAATCTTCATGATGATGACGGCAACAGGAAAAATATCAGCAAAGCAAAATTAAACGCTCTTGAGGATATTATTGACAGCATTATGCAGACAAATCAGAAACTTGTTGTCATGGCGAGATTTGTTCCGGAAATTGAGGACATTCAGGCACTGCTTGAAAAGAAACATATCGATTATGCTATCATCCGTGGCGGAGTAAAAGACCGCGGCGAAGAAGTCCGCAGATTTCAGGAAGATGAAAAATGCCGTATCTTCATCGGACAGATTCAGTCCACAGCAATGGGAATTACACTTACATCTGCAAGCACGATGGTATTTTATAGTCTGGATTACAGCATGAGCAATTTCGAGCAGGCAAAGGCGAGAATCCACAGAGTATCGCAGAAAAACGACTGTCATTACATCTATCTGACTGCGAAAAACACCATTGATACCAGAGTATTGAAGGCACTCCGTGAAAAGAGCGACCTTGCCAAAACGCTGGTTGACGATTACAGAAAAGAGATGAAAGAGGGGTTATCATGAGCGAAAATATGCAGATTTTTGAACTGGCCAAGAAACTGAAAAAATGCAGGGAAGCCAAATCAGAACTCGAAAAAAAGGAAAAAGAACTCACAGCAGAAATTACAGCGATAGACCGTGAACTTTCCGAACTGATGATGGAAACGGAATGTCCGAGTTTTGTCTGTGCAGGAAAGCTGTTCTATCTCTGCAATCACGTTCATGCATCAGCATTGGACGGAAACAAGGAAAAGCTGTACCAGACTCTCAAAAAGAATGGTTATGGTGATTTAGTGACAGAAACTGTCAATTCTAAAACGCTGGATTCTTTTGTAAAAGACCAGATGGAAGAAAACAATGGCATTCTTCCTGAATGGCTGGAAGGTGCAGTTTCGGTCTATGAACAGGTCAAAGTCAACATGAGAAAGAATTAATGGAGGATAAGATTATGGAAGAAAAGAACATGGAAATCGTGCCGTACAGTTTCAGCAATCTGCCTGCTGCCGCAGATTTTAACGAAATCCTGAGCGATTATGCAGGCATGGAATTCAAGCTTGATAAGATTAAATTTCCTGCCGCTGGTGTGACTGTGTTTGAAGTGCCGAACAGTGACGGCGAACTTGAAACAGTCAAGGAATTTTCTGGAGTGATTTTGTATCAGCATCAGGTGAATGGCTATTATCAGGAAGCTTACACGGGTGGGAATAATCCGCCGGATTGTAGCTCTTTTGACGGAAATACAGGCATCGGCACACCCGGCGGAGACTGCAAAACCTGTCCGTTCAATCAGTACGGAAGCGGTCAGAATCAGGGCAAAGCCTGCAAAAACCGCAGATGGATTTATATTCTGCGTGAAAACGAAGTTCTGCCGGTAATGCTGTCCATTCCGCCTGCATCACTCGGAGCATTCAATCAGTACATGAA
>DJXC01000077.1 GCA_002449575.1 Ruminococcus sp. UBA7014 | reverse complement strand
TGTGGTCAACATCAGCTTTTTTCTGCTGTGTTTCTGTGAATTTTTCTTTGCCCAGAATATTCTTGTTAATCGAAATAACATCCAGAATATCAATTTTATTATCTCCGGTCGTATCTCCGAACAGTGCCGTCTGTACACCTGTTGCAGCAGCATAGCTTTCAGCAGTGGAATCCTTGTTGCAGATGACAGAAAAATCTTTCAGTACATCATGGACAAATACATAAGAATACTGTCCGCTTGCATTGAATTTTGAAGTACAGCCGAATGCTTCTGTTCCAATTTTGGTATCTGTTCCGCAGATGACGACTTCCGGAAGCGAGGTGCAGTTGATAAAGGCTTCCTCTCCGATTGTTGTCACATTTTCTGGAATTGTGAGTTTTGTCAGAGCTGTGTCAGCAAATGCCTGTGCCTGAATGGTCAGCACACTTTCCGGGAGTGTCATATCTGCAAGCGCAGTACAGCCGTTGAAAGCATTCGCACCGATATTCTGCACGCCTTCCGGAATGCTGACAGAAGTAATTTCTTTATTCATATAGAAGGCATTTCCAAGAATGGAAGTGACACCTTCCGGAATCACAACATCTCCTGTAGCAGCGTTGCCGTCAATCAGCAGTCCATTGATAATCAGCAGGGGAGAATCAGCCTGCATTTCTTCAAGCCATGGCGTTTCAGCAAATGCTTTTTCACCAACCAGTTCAATTGTATCCGGAAGTGTGATATCCGTCAGGGAAGTGCAGCTGTAAAATGCTTGCTTTCCAATTGTTTTTACGCTGTCCGGAAGAATCACTTCATTGACATAGCCTTTATACTTTCCAAATATCTGTTCGCCGATGCTGGTAATTCCGTCCGGAACAGTAATATGAAATTCCGGAATTTCGACATCATCCGGAGAAAGTGGTTCTGGAATCTGTTCGCCGCCAGAGGGCTGACCTGTCAGAATACCTCCGTTCTGTTCACACAGATAAGAAACTACCCATGCAAGAGAAGTATTCCAGTTGACAGCACATTCATTGACGGAATAAGCCTGAATATCATCCAGATAGGCTTTCTGCGGAGAAATCTCCAAACCTTTCCATGCAGTTTTTACAGTAGTATCTTCTGCTCCGCTGTTAGGACCTCCTACCAGCACGCCGCAGGGAGCTTTCGGAAAAGCAGCATCCACTGATTTTGCCCACCAGCGATGATGCGGATACTGCGCACTGTGAACCCCGTAGCCAGTAACATAAGAAAAATCAAGAGGATTGCGTCCAAGCAGATAATCCATTGCTCCTGCAACGCCATTCAAATATTTATCATCTTTGGTCATATCATAGGCATAGGCGAGAATAATTGCATTATCTGATACAAATGAATTAGAACCCCAGATATAATTTCCGTCTGCGTTGGCTTCATAAGGCACACCATAACCCTGATTTGCTTCCAGATACAGATAATAATCTGCTGTTTCTGCTACCTGTGCGGCAAGCTGGCTGTTTTCCTGTTCTGCCAGATTTTCATGATGCAGCAGAAGAGTCATTGAACCAAGTGCAGCAGTATGTCCCCAGTCGAAACTGCCGGGCATACCATTTCCGGCTTCTCCGCCGCTCATGTCAGAAGAAATCCGGAAAGCAAATTCAGAATTCTGCAAATCTGTATAATAGCTTTCGTCTCCGGTAGAAGCATATAATTCACATGCTGCCCAGTAGAATTCATCAGTGACAGTATCATCAGCATATGCACCGCCGCCGCCGTATTCTTCAGCAGAAGCGTACATTTCCGGATGCGCTTTTGCAGCAGCATAGGCGTTTTTAGCAGCAGTCAGACATGTTTCAGCAAAATCCGGGTCAATTTCTTTCCACAGACGGTAAGCCTGTGCGCCACAGGCAGCCAGATTCAGCGTTGCTGCGGTAGTGGGCGGAAGCAGAATTCTGGACATCTTATCTTCTGCCGGAGCAGTTGCCAGAGCTGTCCACTTGATATCATGTACTTTATGATATGCCATATCTTTGCAGTCGCCGTCCTGCACAATCATTTTCAGCATCCATTCCATTTCCCAGCGGGATTCATCCAGAAGGTCAGCAATGCCGTTTCCGTTTTCCGGAATTTTCATTGCTCCGTCCTGATAGGCATCTGTTGTACCATTCAGGAGCGCACGTTCATACTGATTCTGCATCAGCCAGAGAGAAATGCCGCCATTGACAACATATTTTCCGTGGTCTCCGGCATCATACCAGCCGCCGGAAACGTCCTGTTCTACAGTTGACGGCTTATATCCCCAGATTCTCTGAACGGCTGCGATATCAGAAACATGACCTGCTGCACGGGCGAGTTCCGCTGTATTGCCGGAAGTAATATATTGTTCTTCAATCTCAATGCCGGAACGGTTCTGATAAAAATAATTCAGTGCATCATAGACAAGACCGGAATAGGCTTCCTGTACACCAATCTGAAAAGCTCTGGATTCTGCGCCGTCTTTGGTTCTGAGTGTGTAAGTGCCTGTTTTTTTGAAATCTGAAAAATCCAGAACATGTACAGAGTCTCCGGAATCAGCATCCAGTCCCATCGGCTGAGAAACATTGGTATAAACTATATTTCCTGCCTCGTCAAGCAGATTGAATTCCACACCTTCTGCGGCATCAGACAGCAAAGTTGCTTTTTTATTCAGATTCGGGAAATAACCTATTTGATTTGTCAGAATTCCGGCACGTTCCCATGTTTTAGCATCTTCAATTATTTGCGCTCTTCTTATTTTTTCAGCATCCACTTCATCCAGTGCATTGGTAATCACAGCAGAAGCATCAATCAGAATATGATTTGCGGTGACAAACGGAGATACTGCTTGCTGTGCGGCTATCCAGGCAGTATCACCAAAGGCATTGTTTCCGACAGCAGTCAGGCTTTCTGGGAACGAAATGGAAGCCAGTAACGGACAGTCATTGAATGCAAAGCCTTCAATTGTTGTCAGTGTAGACGGAAGCGAAACTTCTGTAAGATTTTTACTATGCCAGAATGCACCAGAAGCGATTTCTGTCACGCCTTCCGGAATGATAACAGAAGTCAGCGCACAGCCATAGAACGCAGTCGCTCCGATTTTGGTGACGGGCAGACCGTCGATTTCTGCCGGAATTTCAACAGTTTCTGCTTTATCATCACATTTGGTGATAGTGATGCCGCCGTTTTCCTGCGTGTAAGTCAATGCACCATAGGTCAGGTCATCTGAAGCAGCAACTGCTGTCATTTCTGCCGCAGGCAGCCCGGTATTCAGCAGACACAGCGCAAGTGCCATTGCTGAAACAGCATGTTTTTTCATAAAAAATTCCCCTCTCTCTGCATGATATGCAAAATAATTTTATCTAAGTATATCAAAAAAATGTCACAAAGTCAATACTTTTGTATAAAAAATCAACTTTTTCTATTGAAAAAAGATTAAGAATTTGTTTTGAATTTATTTCAGTTCATAATTTATTAAAATATTTATGAAATAAGCAGAACCGCCGTACTTTTGAAGTGCGACGGTTCTATTTGATTTATTCTAGTTCAAATGCACCTGTATAAAGCTGATAATAATGTCCTTTCTGGGCGATTAATTCGTCATGACTGCCTTTTTCAATCACTCTGCCATGGTCGAGTACCATAATCAGGTCGGAATTGCGGACAGTGGAAAGACGGTGTGCAATCACAAAGACAGTTCTGCCATGCATGAGTTTATCCATTCCGGCGGAAACAATTGCTTCTGTTCTGGTATCAATAGAAGAAGTTGCTTCATCCAGAATCATGACAGGCGGGTCAGCAACAGCAGCTCTTGCAATGGCAATTAACTGACG
>DJXC01000064.1 GCA_002449575.1 Ruminococcus sp. UBA7014 | reverse complement strand
TTGTAAGGCAGATGCTCTCCCAGCTGAGCTAAGCTCCCACCGTTCGCCGCCGCAAGTTTGTTTTTGTCTTTCATCCTTGCGACTATTACAGTATATCATAAATCATTCCATTTGTCAACAGTTTTTTTTAAAAAATTTTGAGTTTGTGAAAATTATCCAAATGTTATTTTTAGCAATTGTTGAAAATGATACAGTTTAATTAATCCAGTTCATCCAGACCATATTTAGAAAACAGATAGAACACATCCGTATACAGTGCATGATTCTCCGGTTTCTGGAGATTAGGGTCAGTCAATATCAGAAATTGTGCAGCTTCCTGTACCTCATGGAGCATCTGTGTATCAGTCAGCTTTGCAAGTTTCAGCGGCGGAAGACCATGCTGCATACTGCCGAAGAAATCCCCAGGACCACGAAGTTGCAAATCGGCTTCGGCGACCTGAAAACCATCTGTTGTACTGCTGAGGAGTTTCAGGCGTTCTCTGGCTTCTTCAGTAGCGTGTTCCGTGATGAGAATACAATAACTTTGCAGGCTGCTTCTGCCGACACGTCCCCGGAGCTGATGGAGCTGAGACAAGCCGAAACGTTCAGCATCTTCAATCAGCATAATTGTTGCATTCGGCACATCCACTCCGACTTCAACGACAGTAGTGCAGACAAGCACATCAATTTCATGCTGATGGAATTTTCTCATAGTTTCTTCTTTTTCCTGTGCGGACATCTGACCGTGAAGAACGGCAATATTCCAGTCTTTCAGGATAGATTTTTCAACTTGTTCTGCATAGGCAGTCACGGCTTTCAGTTCAGAATCAGAATCC
Organism: Ruminococcus sp. UBA7014; assembly: GCA_002449575.1. Classification (GTDB taxonomy): domain Bacteria; phylum Bacillota; class Clostridia; order Oscillospirales; family Ruminococcaceae; genus UBA3855. The sequence goes on along the minus strand of DJXC01000064.1, from coordinate 3,741 downwards.
TGATTTTCACTGATAGCCGGGCAGACAATATAAGCCTGATGTTTTTTTTGAAGTTCCTGAATTAAAAAATTCATGGCACGCTGACGAAGTTTTCCGGTAACAGCAAAAGTCTGAACGGGCAGTCTGCCATTTGGCATGACATTCAGAACAGAGACTTCCAAATCACCGTAAACCATGAGTGCGAGCGTTCTGGGGATAGGAGTAGCCGACATGACGAGTTTATGAGGCGCACCGCCTTTCCGGGCGAGTGCATTTCTCTGGGCGACACCGAAACGGTGCTGTTCGTCTGTGATGACAAGACCTAATTTCTGATATGCAACAGCTTTCTGAAATACAGCATGAGTACCGACAATGACCTGAACAGAACCGTCAGCAATTGCAGCATAAGCTGTTTTTTTCTGTTTTGCAGAAAGTGCGCCTGTCAGAAGCGTGACAGCAATTCCCAGCCCTTCCAGAAAGCTGGTAAGGGTTTTATAATGCTGTTCGGCTAAAATTTCTGTAGGAGCCATCAAAACGCTTTGACAGCCGTTTTGTGCGCAGAAATAGCACGCTGCCGCAGCGACAGCGGTTTTACCGCTGCCAACATCACCTTGCAGCAGACGGTTCATAGGTGACATTCCTGCCATATCAGAAACGATTTCCTGTACAGCCTTCTCCTGTGCAGAGGTCAGCGAAAACGGCAGACTGTCAAAAAATGGCTGCATATCTGTTTTCTGCATGGGATATTCTGTTTTCTTTTCGGCACGGATTTTAAGCAGATACAAGCCAAGCTGAAGCCTCAGCAATTCTTCAAAAGCGAGCCGGTGCTTTGCCTCATCAATTTGTTCGAGAGTTTCCGGTTGATGAATGACATGCAATGCTTTCGGAAGTGCCATAAGCTGAAATTTATCACGAATTGCAGAGGGCAAAGTCTCAAAAGACAGTTCATCCAGAATCTGGAGACATTCTTTGATATTTGTACGAATCATAGGACTGGTGAGTCCTGTTGTCTGCGGATAGATGGCTTCGATAGGATTTTCCATATCTTTAAGCAACTGCGGATTCTGGATAGTGAGTTTGTTTTCTGTAGAATTAAAGACAATTTTTCCGTACATGATATAGCTTTTTCCGGTTTCCAGAGACTGAAATGTAAATCTCTGATTAAAAATCACAATGCTGAGTTCTGTTCCGGCTTCATCGACAGAATCCGCCCGGAAAATCTGCATCCCACGGCTGGTGACAACAGGTCTTTTCTTTTCAGTAATAGTTACTTCCACAACATTCTGCATATCCGTAACAGCATCTGCAACAGCGACAGGTTCACGGTAATCCTGATAGGCTCTCGGCAGGTAATACAACAAATCATAAGGGGTCAGCACGCCAATTTTCTGATAAATTTTAAATCTTGTCTTGCTGACACTTTTCAGATTTTCGATTGACTGGAATAATCTTGTCATATTATACCTTCTTTATTCAGCGGCAATTACATAATAATAAACCGGCTGCCCGCCACTGAAGAGCTGGACTTCAATTTTTTCGCCGAACTTTTCCTGTACTCTCTCAAACAACTGTTCAGCAACAGATTCTTCGACATTTTCGCCATAGTAGATAGTAATAAAACCAGTTTCGCCGTTGACAAGACGCTTTGTCAGCTTATAAGCAGCGTGATTCAGTTCTTTATCTGTAAAAGAAAGTTTGCCGTTTTCGAGGGCGAGAACTTCACCCTGCTTGATTTTATGTCCTTCCAGTTCGGAATCACGGGCAGCGAAAGTAATCTGTCCGGTATTGACCAGTTCAAAAGCTTTTGTCATGGCGATTCTGTTGCCTTCTGCATCAAGGCTGTCATCAAATGCCATCAGTGCAGAGAGACCCTGCGGAATCGTTCTTGTCTGGAGTACACACACATTCCGGTCAGCGAGACTGACTGCCTGTTCTGCTGCCATGATAATATTTTTATTATTCGGCAGAACAAAAACATTTTTTGCAGGAGTGGCATGAATTGCCCGCAAAATATCTTCTGTCGAAGGGTTCATTGTCTGACCGCCTCTGACAACGCAGTCTGCACCGAGTTCCTTGAACATATTTTCCAGACCTTCGCCGGCAGCAACAGCGACAAAGCCAAATTGTTTTTCTGGTTCTGCACGGACATAGGTTTCATCCTGCGCAGCATTGTGTGCTTCACGGACACGTCCGGCGTGCTGAATACGCATATTTTCAATTTTTGGTTTTGGTTCATTAACAAACTGACCGAATTCCAGAGCTTTCTGGAGAGCCTTTCCGGGATTGTCGGTATGCACATGCACTTTAATAATTTCGTCATCATCCACCACGACAACACAGTCGCCGATAGTTTCAAGATAAGCACGGAGTTTGAAAGCATCCGGACAATCTTTTTTCTTTTCGACGATAAATTCTGTACAGTAAGTAAATTTAATTTCTTCTTCGAGGTCTTCTCTGCCGATAGCGATAGTTTCGGGTTTTCTGCGCATTTCGGGAACAGGTTCAGCAGGGGTTTCACCGTGGAAAACTGCAAGCATTGCTTCCCAGATAGTTAGCAGACCTTTACCGCCGGCATCTACGACACCAGCTTTTTTAAGAATAGGCAATTGTTCGGGAGTATTAGCGAGAGCCTCCGCAGCTGCACGGCAGATTTCCTCCCAGACAGTGACAGGGTTCTGATTTTCCTTTGCAGTACGCTGTGCCTGTTCTGCGCCCATTCTTGCGACAGTCAGAATAGTACCTTCTGTAGGCTTCATCACGGATTTGTAAGCCGCCTGTACGCCCATTTCCACAGCATTGGCGACAGCTTGTCCGTCAGCTTCTTCGACCTCTGCCAGACCTTTGGCAAATCCACGGAACAGCAGAGAAAGAATCACACCGGAATTTCCTCTTGCACCTCTGAGCATTGCAGAAGCTGCCTTTTCAGCTACTTCACCAATCTGTGTATCGTCCGGAAGTACGCTGAGAGCCCTTCTGGCAGCCGTCATTGTCATGGACATATTTGTTCCGGTATCTCCGTCAGGAACGGGATACACATTCAGTTCATCAATTTCTTTTCGTTTCTGTTCGATTGTGACAGCGGCACTGCAAACAGCGTCCTTCAGAATCTTACCATTCATAAATCACATACTCCTTTTGTTAAGGTTCTACAATTTCATCTACATAGACACGCACATGAGAAACTGGAATTCTGACAGCATCTTCTATCACGAATTCTACTTTATGCATGAGCGCACGCACAACAACCGGAATATTCACGCCATAGATGACACGGACATGAATATCAATCACAAGCTTATCATTTCTTGCAGCAATTACAACAGGGCTGTTTCTTCTCTCGAAAATTCTGTCTGCAACGGTCACCTGTGCAAAACCGGCAACGCCGAAACACTGGAGTACAGTCTGTTCTGTCAGCTGCCGGAGATAATAATCCGAAAATGTAATTCTGCCGATATGATTTTCCATATATAGCATAAACTCATCCGCCTTTCGCTGGTCTGATAATCATCAATAAGATTATTATAGCATATCTTTTATCAAAATACAAGTCTTATTTCAAAAAAAAGCCTTTTCTGCCGCATGGACAGAAAAGGCGCATGTATCAAATTCAGCTTAACTGAACAATTCTTTCAGTTTATCCTTGAAGCTCTTTTTCTTGGGATAATTTTTTTCTTCGAGAGAATCTTCAAAAGCTCTCAGCAGTTCCTGCTGTTTTCTGGTCAGGCTTTTCGGCACTTCTACTTTCAGGGTAACATACTGGTC